>JBFOLS010000250.1:0-6933 GCA_040830225.1 Leisingera sp. | reverse complement strand
GCACGCGCTGTTCCGGCGGTTCGGGCGGCGCCGGCGGGTCCGGTGGCTCTGGAGGAACCCACGGCTGCGGCGCCGGCGCCCGGGGCTCCGGCACTGGCGGTTCCGGAACCGGCGGCGCCAACGGCAGCGGTGGAACCAAGGGCTCCGGTGGCACCGGCGGCACCAAAGGGTCCGGCGGCACCAAGGGATCCGGCGGTACTGGCGGCACCAAAGGGTCCGGCGGCACCAAGGGATCCGGCGGTACTGGCGGGACCAAGGGAACCGGCGGCGACGGCAGCAATGGCGGCGACGGAAAGACTTCGGTCTTCTTCGAGATCGGCGGCAATGGCGATCCGAGCGTAACAGTCGAAGTGCTGCAGACGCCGGAGAACCAGCTGTTCATCAAGCTGCAACCCACGTCCTTTGACGGTGAAGCCGCGGATATCGACGGGGTGTTCTTCAACTTCGCGAATGAAGCCAAGCTCGACGGGCTGAACTTCTTCCCGGATGAGAACGCGCTGCCGGTGACCGGCCACGAGGCCAATGCCAACGCGGTCAACCAGTTGGACGACGGAGCCACGGTGCCGGAGAACTTTGACGCGATGGTGCAATTCGGCCAGGTGCCGGACAGCACGGACGGCACTGTCACCAACGCCAACTTCACCCTGTGGTCCGACACCGGGCTGTCGCTGGAGGATATCGACCTCAGCAGCATGTCGCTGGTGGTGAGCAACCCGGACGGCTCGCAAGAAGTGCTGGAAGGCGGCTATGATCCCGCGGCGGCGGCCAGCACCGGCAGCGGCTATGCCAATGGCGGGGTGAGCGGAGACGGGCTCAGCAACTGGTATGACGCCAATCTGGCAGATCAGTTCGGCAGCGGCAGCTCCGAGCCCGGCACTGAGGACATCATGGCGCTGATGAACCAGCCGGTGGGCGGCACCATGCCCGGAACCGGTGCCAGCGGCGGCACAGGCGAGATGTACGACTTCGGCTGAGCCTCTGTAGTTCCGCAAACACCAAAGAGGGCGCCTGCAGGCGCCCTCTTTTTTGCTTCTTCTGCACCAGACAGCCGGCCACAGGCTGCCGCGCTTCCTGCGCTTCGGCCACACGCGGACGATAGGCAAGGGCTTCATCCGTCAGCAGCGCTAGAGAGCTGCTCTGTTCGAACAATGCGGCGCCCAGCACCTGTTCCAGCTTGCGGATCTGGATAGAGGTGGCTCCTAGCGTTAGTTGCAGTCCCTCAGCCGCATTGGGAAGTTCCTGTACCGGGCGACAGCATCAACTGCGGCCAGCCAGAACAGGTTCAGATCCGCACCGCGCCGCGCTGCCAACCATCGCATTGGGACCTTCGCATCCGGCGATGAAAACAACCGCGTGCGCCTAAACCGGAGGCGTGTGTAAGCTGTTGTGAATTTGCTTAAGACTTTAGCGGCGGCTAATTTCCGCGGCACCTTGAAAACAAGAGGTTTGGGGCGCGGCATGCCGCACGGGCACCCCAATCCCCCCGCCCAGTCACAGACCTGTCACGGGTTCCAGCACGCGGGTTCCGCCGACCCGGATACTGAGGGGGCGGCCATGTCCTTCATTGCCGCATCGGGACGGGCGGTAAAGAGGCAAAGCCTGCAAGGACACGTCGCTTTCCGGAGTGGAGCCTGTCGGATCAACGGGATCCGCTGCTTTAGGGCAGAGGATCCGTCTTGAACAGCCGGATCTTCAGCCCGCCGTGGGCAACCGGGGCGCCAAAAGGCAGGAACGGCAGGTTGGTTGCCTTGGCCAGGGAGGTTTCCGAGGTGACGATGCCGACCCGCCAGCCGGAGAAACGCTCCATCAGAACCTGCCCCAAAGCTCCGTAGAGCGCATAGAGCAGCTTCTTGTTGCCGATCCGGGCACCGTAAGGCGGATTGACGATGACCAGGCCCGGAGGGCCATCCGGGCGCTGCAGGTCGCTGACCGCGGCCTGGGTAAAACGGGTACAGCCCGACACGTCCGCGCGTTCTGCGTTGGCGGCGGACATTTCCACGGCACCTGCGTTGCGGTCTGAGCCGTGGAACAGCAGTTCCGTCTCCCGCGCCGCGCCTTGCTGTTTCAGGTCCTTCCAGGCGGCGGCGTCAAAAGTCGCCAGCTTTTCAAAGGCAAAGCTGCGGCTGCGGCCCGGCAGCAGGCCCTTGGCGATCTCGGCCGCCTCGATCACGAAAGTGCCGGAGCCGCACATCGGATCAACCACCGGCTCGCTCCCGTCAAAGCCGCATTCGCGCAGGAACAGGGCCGCCAGGTTCTCGCGCATCGGTGCCTTGCCGACGGCGGACTTATGGCCGCGCTTGTGCAGCCCCTCGCCCGAGGTATCGACGCTGAAGACGCAGAGGTTGTCCTCGATCCTGAGCTTCACCGTTATCTCAGCATCCTTGGTGACCGGCGCGCCAAGGGTTTCGGCAATCGCCTTCTCCACCCGCTGGGCAGCGGCGCCGGCGTGGTAGATCTTGGACTTCTTGTTTGTTGCGACCTCGACCTTTACCGGCACATCCGGGCGCAGCACATCACCCCAGGGAAACTTGCGCGACCGCTTGTCGAGCTGGGCCAGGTGGAAGGCGCGGAATTCGCCGATGCGGGCCAGCACCCGGGCCGCACCGCGCAAAGAGAGATTGGCGCGCCAGACCTCTGGCCAGTCCCCTTGCACCGTTACGCCGCCAGGCACCGCCTTGGCGGCGGCAAAGCCCAGTTCCTTGGCCTCGGCCAGAAGCGCCTGTTCCAGGCCCGGCGGAGCGGTCAGGAAGATCTCGAATGTGTTTTCAGCTGTCATGCCCGCCTCCTTAGCTGCAAAGCCCCGGCGCGGCGACAGTTTTTTCAGGGCAGCGAAGAGCTGAAGTACCGTTGCGTCACAGCTGATTTTGCTGCAGCGCAGCAAGCCGAACCAAGCTAAACAACAACCCTCAATTGGCAACTTTACAGTTTAAAATCAGCAGTATAACAGTTACTAAAAAATTAGTTTGACAATACATTCCGAGATATGAAAGCTCTGTAGCAGTCAGGTGCGACAGATGCATAACTGGCCTTACAGACTTTCAGGGAGGAAAAGATGCGCAGGTATCTTTTGTCCGCAGCAGCCGTTTGCGCGGTGGTTGCGGGAACAATGGCGCATGCCGATGAAACGGCTGCCCAAAAATGGATTGATGAAGAATTTCAGCCTTCGGTTCTGACCAAGGATGAACAGCTGGCAGAGATGAACTGGTTCATCAAGGCAGCTGAGCCTTACAAGGGCATGGAGATCAACGTGCTGTCGGAAGGCATTCCGACCCACTCTTATGAATCCGAAGTGCTGACCAAGGCGTTTGAGGAAATCACCGGCATCAAAGTGAACCACCAGATCCTCGGCGAGGGCGAAGTGGTTCAGGCCGTGCAGACCCAGATGCAGACCAAGCGGAACCTCTATGACGGCTATGTCAATGACTCCGACCTGATCGGCACCCACTCGCGCCTGCAGCTGGCTTACAACCTGACCGACATGATGGCCGGCGACTTCAAGGACGTGACCAACCCCGGCCTCGACCTGGCTGACTTCATGGGCACCCAGTTCACCACCGGTCCGGATGGCGACCTGTACCAGCTGCCCGACCAGCAGTTCGCGAACCTCTACTGGTTCCGCAAGGACTGGTTTGACCGCGAAGACCTGAAAGCGGCCTTCAAAGAGAAATACGGCTATGAACTGGGCGTGCCGGTCAACTGGTCGGCCTATGAGGACATCGCCGAGTTCTTCAGCGAGCAGGTGAAGGAAATCGACGGCACCGCAATCTACGGCCACATGGATTACGGCAAACGTGCCCCTGACCTGGGCTGGCGGATGACCGATGCCTGGCTGTCGATGGCCGGTGCGGGTTCAAAAGGTGAGCCGAACGGCATCCCGATCGACGAATGGGGCATCCGCATGGATGCAGGCACCTGCAACCCGCAGGGCGCCAGCGTGACCCGCGGCGGCGCGGCCAACGGCCCGGCTGCGGTCTATGCGATCCGCAAGTGGGACGAGTGGCTGCGCAAATACGCGCCTCCGGGTGCCGCGTCTTATGACTTCTACCAGTCGCTGCCGGCACTGGCACAGGGCAACGTGGCGCAGCAGATCTTCTGGTACACTGCGTTCACCGCCGACATGGTGAAGCCGCGGTCCGAAGGCAACAACACCGTCGACGCCAGCGGCACCCCGCTGTGGCGGATGGCGCCGAGCCCGCATGGCCCCTATTGGGAAAAGGGCCAGAAAGTCGGCTATCAGGACGTGGGGTCCTGGACCTTCCTGAAGTCCACCCCGGTGGACCGTGCGCAGGCGGCCTGGCTTTATGCCCAGTTCGTGGTTTCCAAGACCGTCGACGTGAAGAAGTCCCACGTGGGCCTGACCTTCATCCGCGACTCTTCGATCAACCACGAGAGCTTCACCGAGCGCGCATCCAAGCTGGGCGGCCTGGTCGAGTTCTACCGCTCGCCTGACCGTGTGGCGTGGTCGCCGACCGGCGTGAACGTGCCTGACTATCCTAAGCTGGCCCAGATCTGGTGGCAGCAGATCGGTGACGTGAACTCGGGCGCCTTTACCCCGCAGGAAGCAATGGACCGTCTGGCCGAGGAAATGGACATCACCATGGCCCGGATGCAGCGTGCGGACGAGCAGGCAAATGTCTATGGCGGCTGCGGCCCGCGCCTGAACGAAGAGAAAGACGCGGAGTGGTGGTACGCCAATGGCGGCGCCAAGCCGCCGCTGGAGAACGAGAAGCCGCAAGGCCAGACCGTCAACTATGACGAACTGGTGGCCCGCTGGGCAACTCAGTAAGGCACTCCTCCCGGTCCGGCCAGACCTCCCCATCGTTTGGCCGGGCTGAAACAGGCCCCGGAGACCCTTTCCCGTCTTCCGGGGCCTTCTTCCCCCAAAGACTGCGTGCCCCTTGTCCCGGGGTGCAAACAGGCCGCCTGCCGGAAAGTCAAAGCAAGATGGCACTCGAACTTATAGACGTGACCAAGCGCGTCGGCGCCATTCAGCACATCAAGGAAACCTCGCTGCTGCTGGAACCCGGTCACTTCAACGTCCTCCTGGGCGCCACCGGCTCCGGAAAGACCTCTCTTATTAAACTGATGGCGGGCCTGGACCCGATGGCGAGCGGCCAGGTGCTGATGGATGGCGAGGATGTCAGCCGTCTCAGCACCCAGAAGCGCAATATCAGCCTGGTGCATCAGTTCTTCATCAACTACCCGCATATGACGGTGTTCGAAAACATCGCCTCGCCGCTGAAGGTGGCTGGAATGGCGAAGTCGGAAATCGCGGGCCGGGTCGAGGAAGCGGCCGACATCCTTCAGCTGAAACCGATGCTGCACCGCCGCCCGCATGAGCTGTCCGGCGGTCAGCAGCAGCGCTGCGCGCTGGCCCGCGCAATTGCCAAGGAAAGCCGTGCGGTGTTCCTGGATGAGCCGCTGGCGAACCTCGACTACAAATTGCGCGAAGAACTGCGCGACCAGCTGCCCGAGCTGTTTGCAGGCCGCGGCGCGGTGGTGGTCTACGCGACCTCGGAACCGGAAGAGGCGCTGCTGCTGGGCGGCAAGACCGCGCTGATGCGCGACGGGCGTGTCACCCAGTTCGGCCCCACTGCCGAGATCTACCGCAACCCCGGCAATGTTGATGCAGCGCGGGTGTTCTCCGACCCGCCGATCAACACCGCCGAAATCACCAAGCAAGGCAACACCGCGCGCCTTGGCGCAGGCGTCACCTGGGAACTGAGCGGCGATGCCGCAAACCTCAGCGACGGCACCTACACCATCGCCATCCGCCCGCACCACGTGCTGCCGCTGGCCAGAAACGGTGCCCATGTGCAGCTGTCCGGCCAGGTACAGGTGACAGAGCTCTCGGGCTCTGAAAGCTCTGCCCATTTCGACATGGGTTCCGGCAGCTGGGTATCGCTGGCCCCCGGCGTCCACCCCTACCGGGTAGGTGAGCTGCACGACTTCTACATGGACCCCGCGCAGGCCTATTTCTTTGCCCCCGACGGCAGCCGCGCGGCGTGAGGCATCAATGGCTAAAATAACTCTCTCAAAACTGCGCCACAGCTATCTTTCAACGCCGAAATCCGCATCGGATTATGCGTTGAAGGAAATCGACCTCGACTGGACCGACGGCGGCGCCTATGCGCTGCTCGGCCCCTCGGGCTGCGGCAAATCCACTTTGCTCAATATCATCTCGGGCCTGCTGGTCCCGTCCGAGGGCAAGATCCTGTTTGACGGCCAGGACGTGACCGCCCTGCCCCCGGACCAGCGCAACATCGCCCAGGTGTTCCAGTTCCCGGTGATCTACGACACCATGACGGTCTACGACAATCTGGCCTTCCCGCTGAGGAACCGCGGCCGGGACGAGGCAACCGTCCGCGAGCGGGTGATGGCGATTGCCGAAATGCTCGAAGTCACCGAGATGCTGGATCAGAAGGCGGCGGGCCTGTCGCCCGACAACAAGCAGAAAATCTCCATGGGCCGCGGGCTGGTGCGCGAGGACGTCAATGTAGTGATGTTCGACGAGCCGCTCACCGTGATCGACCCGCATCTGAAGTGGAAACTGCGCTCCAAGCTGAAGGAGCTGCACCAGCGGGTGAAGGCGACGATGATCTACGTCACCCACGACCAGACCGAGGCGTTGACCTTTGCCGATCAGGTGGTTGTGATGCAGCTGGGCGAAGTGGTGCAGATCGGCACTCCGGTGGAGCTGTTCGAACGCCCCGCCCATACCTTTGTCGGCCATTTCATCGGCTCGCCCGGCATGAACATCCTGCCTTGCGAGCTGCAGCACGGCGCCGCAGTCTTTGCAGGCCAGCCGATTGCACTGGAAGGCCCCGTTCAGGGCGCCGCAGACGGCAAGACCGAAATCGGTATCCGCCCCGAGTTCGTCTCGCTTGAGGATCAGGGCCTGCCCGCCACGGTCACCAAGGTCTCCGACGTGGG
>JBFOLS010000249.1:0-2793 GCA_040830225.1 Leisingera sp. | reverse complement strand
CAGTTTGCTACAAAGGCACCAAATGAGTTTGAACCCCACACTGGCCGCCGTCACCGACCGCATCATCGCCCGGAGCGAGGCCACCCGCGCGGCCTATCTCGAGCGGATGCGCGCAGCGCGCGGCAAGGGGCCTGCACGGGCGCATCTGTCCTGTTCGGGCCAGGCCCATGCCTATGCCGCAACCGGTGCCGATCAGCAAACACTGGCACAGGGCACCAAGGGTCATCTCGGGATTGTCACCGCCTACAATGATATGCTGTCAGCGCATCAGCCGTTTGAGACCTACCCTGCGCTGATCCGCGATGCGGTGCGTGCAGCGGGCGGCACCGCGCAGGTCGCGGGCGGTGTGCCCGCAATGTGCGATGGCGTCACCCAAAGCGAGCCGGGCATGGAGCTCAGCCTGTTCTCCCGCGACACCATCGCCATGGCCGCAGGCATCGCCCTCAGCCACAATGTTTTCGACGCTGCCGTCTTCCTTGGTGTCTGCGACAAGATCGTGCCCGGCCTTGTGATCGGCGCCCAGGCCTTCGGTCATATCCCGGCAGTCTTCCTGCCCGCAGGCCCGATGACCAGCGGCCTCGCCAACGACGAAAAAGCCAAGATCCGCCAGAAGTTCGCCGCCGGGGAAATTTCTCGCGAAGAACTGCTGAAGGCCGAGATGGCCGCCTACCACGGCCCCGGCACCTGCACCTTCTACGGCACCGCCAACACCAATCAGATGCTGATGGAGTTCATGGGGCTGCACCTGCCCGGTTCCTCCTTTGTCACCCCCGGCACGCCGCTGCGCGAGGCGCTTACGGTCGAAGGCGCCAAACGCGCCCTGTCGCTCAGCGCACTTGGCAACAGCTACACGCCCGTGTGCGACGTGCTGGATGAAAAAGCCTATGCCAACGGCATTGTCGGGCTGATGGCCACTGGCGGCTCCACCAACCTGTTGATCCACCTTATCGCCATGGCGCGCGCGGGCGGTATCATCCTCGACTGGCAGGACTTTGCGGATCTCTCTGACGTGGTGCCCCTGCTGGCCCGTGTCTATCCCAACGGCCTCGCCGACGTGAACCACTTCCACGCCGCGGGCGGCCTTGGCTACCTGATCGGCGAGCTGCTGAAATCCGGCCACCTGCATCCGGACACCAAGACCGTCGCGGGCGAAGGGCTTGAGCATTACATAATGGAGCCGTTCCTCACCGAGGACGGCCTCACCTTCCGCGAGGGCCCGGGCCAAAGCCTGAACGACGCAGTGCTGCGCCCGGCGGAAGCACCTTTTCAGGAAACCGGCGGGTTAAAACGCCTGACCGGCAACCTCGGTACCGCCGTCATCAAAGTCTCCGCAGTCGCTAAGGAGCATCAAGTGATCCAGGCTCCGGCCCGCGTCTTTCACGATCAGGAGGAAGCCAAAGCCGCCTTCAAGGCAGGCGAGCTGACCGGCGACGTGATCGTGGTGGTGCGCTTCCAGGGCCCCAAGGCCAATGGCATGCCCGAGCTGCACAGCCTGACGCCTTTCCTCGGCATCATGCAGGGCCGCGGCCAGAAGGTAGCGCTGGTCACCGATGGGCGCATGTCCGGTGCTTCCGGCAAGATCCCCGCGGCGATCCACGTGGTGCCTGAAGCACTGGACGGCGGCCCGATTGCGCAAATCGAGGACGGCGACATGCTGCGGCTGGACGCAGTGAAAGGCCGGCTCGAAGTTCTGACAAAAGACGCGCTTGAGCGTGAGCCCGCCACCGCCGATCTTTCCTCCTACCAGCACGGCACCGGCCGCGAGCTGTTTTCCCTTTTCCGCCGCTCGGTCGCCTCGGCTGACGAAGGCGCCAGCGTGTTTGGAGACTGAAACATGGCAATCACCCCTGCCGACGCCAGCCGCCGCGCCCGTGAGATCTGCGGCCTGGCCCCGATTGTCCCGGTCCTGGTTGTCGAGGACGCTGCCCAGGCCCGCCCGCTGGCCGAAGCCCTGGTGGCAGGCGGGTTGCCCGCGCTTGAGGTCACCCTGCGCACCCCCGCCGCTTTGGACGCGATCCGCGAAATGGCCCAGGTGCCCGGCGGTGTTGTCGGGGCCGGCACGCTGATCACACCCGAAGACGTCACCGCCGCCGTGGAGGCCGGCGCGCAATTCGGCGTCTCTCCCGGCGCCACGGACGAGCTTTGGGATGCCTGCGAAGCCGCCGGCTTGCCCCTTTTGCCAGGTGCGGCCACAGCGTCCGAGGCCATGCGGCTGCTGGCCCGCGGCTACGATATGCTGAAGTTCTTCCCGGCTGAAGCTTCCGGCGGCGCCCCTGCCCTCAAAGCCATAGGCGCGCCCCTTCCGCAGATTTCCTTCTGCCCCACCGGCGGTGTCAGCCCGGCAAATGCAGGAAGCTACCTGAGCTTGTCCAACGTCGTCTGCGCGGGCGGCAGCTGGGTGGCGCCTAAAGAACTGGTCAAGGCAGGCGATTGGGCCGCGATCGAAGCCCTGGCCCGCGAAGCCAGCCAGCTCAACCACCGTTAAAGCATCGCAAAATCAATCGGGCAACTCGTCCCGCCAAGGCGGGTTTGCTCCGGGCCGCGCCACTGTGACAGCCGCAGCTTGCACCGCGTGTTTTAAGCAGGTTTCGAGGCCCTTCGTGGATATGGCCCCGGCCGCCGCAGCCTGCAGCACGCCCAGTTCCTGCGCCTTGGCCAGAAAGCCCGCGTTGCACGTATCGCCCGCTCCCACCGTGTCGGCAGACTCGACAGGAACCGCCTCAGCCCGCCCCGTTGCACCGGGGCACAGATGCGCTTCTGCCCCGTTTCCGCCAAGAGTGAGCCGGATCAGCT
>JBFOLS010000248.1:0-4111 GCA_040830225.1 Leisingera sp. | reverse complement strand
GCCCCTCTTGGCCTGGCGGCCAATTCACCCCGGAGTATTTCGACAAAGGTGAAAAGGCGGGGAGCCTCCCGGCCGCCAGATTTGGCCCTCCCGCGGTCAGTGGCGCCGGAAAATCCGGCCGGCATTGGCGCCGAAGGATTTGACCAGCGAAAGGCTGTAAGTGGTACTATCAACGCCGGAGGTCAAATGCCGACGCGCCACATTGGCATAAAGATTGTAGCCCTTGGGCATTTTTGCACGCAGCCCCAGAAAGACCCCGTTGCTGCTGCCTTCCACAAACCCATAGCCCCCGCCAAGCGCATAAAGCTCGGTCCGGCTTCCTGCCGCGTTCAACCGGTACTCCCCATTTGCCATGATCGCAGGGTGGAAGCCGCTGCCCAGGATTTCGGAGACACCAACACCTGCCTGCCCCCAATCGGCAAAGTATGTGTAAGCGAGGTTCAGGGACTCGCTCTCGCTGACAAATGCCTGCACCGGAGCCGGACCCAGCCTGTATTCATACCGGAAGTAAGAATAGCCAAAGCGGACCTCATGCGCCTCACCGATGTCCCACGCAACGGTGACGCCATAGTCAGCAGAGAAATCATCGCCCTCATCCGGATCCCGGTCTTCAACCAGCCTGTCCACTCCCCGCGATACAGATCCGATCAGCCGGAACCGTTCACCCAGCAATGCTCCGAAACGCAAACCAGCCTCGGCACTGGCGGTGTCTAAAAACCTGTCACTGGTTCTATGACCGATACCGGCACTCACTTCCACCGCAACCCGGTCTCCGTCAGGTTGCGCTTGAGCCAAAGCTGCTGAAGCGGCGAGGGTTCCGCAGAAAATTGCGGTCAGAAGATGCAGTTTCAAAATCCGGTCCTGAAATGAAGTGTCTTGCTTCAGGCCATATCTCCGAAAACCGCCTGGAATTGCAAGACACACGCGCAGCACACGTCACCGGCAATGTGAGCTGATGCAAACCCGCAACCCGCTCCACGAAAAAACGGGCTGGAAAATCCAGCCCGTTCCATAACTTAGTTTGATGCGGCCCGCCTCAGACCGCCTTCTTGCGGCTCTCTTCCAGGTAGATCTCGCGCAGGCGCTTGGCGATGGGGCCCGGGGTGCCGTCGCCCAGGGTGACGCCGTCGATCTCAACCACCGGCATCACAAAGGCCGAGGCCGAAGTGGTGAAGGCTTCATCCGCCTCTTTTGCCTCATCAATGGTGAACAGGCGCTCTTCGATTTCCATCTGCGCTTCTTCTGCAAGGCGCAGCACCGCGGCACGGGTGATGCCGTGCAGGATGTCGTTGGACAGCGGCCGGGTCACGATCTTGCCGTTCTTGACGAAATAGGCGTTGTTGGAAGTGCCTTCGGTCACATGGCCGTCCTCGATCAGCCAAGCATCGTCGCAGCCCGCTTTCTTGGCCATCATCTTGCCCATGGACGGATACAGCAGCTGCACGGTCTTGATGTCGCGGCGGCCCCAGCGGATGTCCTCGATCGAGATGATCTTGGCACCCTTGGCAGCTGCCGGGCTGTCGGCCAGGCCGGGCTTGTTCTGGGTGAACAGCACCAGCGACGGCGGGGTGTCGGCGGAGGGGAACACAAAGTCGCGGTCGCCATCGGAGCCGCGGGAGACCTGCAGGTAGACCAGGCCTTCTTCGATGCCGTTCAGCTCCACCAGCTTGCGGTGGATTTCCAGCAGTTCGTCCTTGGTGCAGGGCGAGGGCATGTCGAGCTCGTTCAGCGAGCGCTCCAGGCGCACAGCGTGGCCTTCGAAGTCGATCAGCTTGCCGTCCAGGACCGAGGTCACCTCATAGACCGCATCGGCAAACAGGAAGCCGCGGTCAAAGATCGAGACCTTGGCCTCATTTTCCGGCAGGTATTCGCCATTCACATAAACGGTACGAGTCATGGTGGTCTCCTCAGCCCCAGAGTGCAGCCACAGGCGGGTGCACGCCGTCGGCATCAAATGTCAAAGGTTCCTCGCGGTCTTCGGCCAGAAGCAGCGGCCCGTCAAGATCTGTTACCGCCGCGCCCTGCGCCACAAGCGTCGCCGGCGCCATCGCCAGCGAGGAGCCGACCATGCAGCCGACCATCACCTGATAGCCCTCGGCCAGCGCCTGCTCGCGCAGTTTCAGCGCCTCCGTGAGGCCGCCGGTCTTGTCCAGCTTGATGTTGACCACGTCGTATTTGCCCTTGAGCTTGGGCAGGCTCTCGCGGTCATGGCAGCTCTCATCCGCGCAGACCGGCACCGGGCGCTCCATACCAATGAGGGCCTCGTCCTCGCCCGCGGGCAGCGGCTGCTCCACCAGTTCCACGCCCAGGCGCACCAGATGCGGCGCCAATTCTGCATAGATCTCTGCCGACCAGCCCTCGTTGGCGTCGATGATGATCTTGGCGTCCGGCGCCCCGGCGCGCACCGCTTCCAGGCGGGGCATGTCGTCCGGGGTGCCGAGCTTGATCTTCAACAGCGGGCGGAAGGCGTTTTCCGCCGCCTGTTTCTGCATATTCTCGGGCGTGTCGAGCGACAGCGTATAGGCAGTGATCTCCGCCTTGGGCTCCGGCAGGCCTGCCAGTTCCCAGACACGCTTGCCGGCGGCCTTCGCCTCCAGATCCCACAGCGCGCAATCCACCGCGTTGCGGGCGGCGCCGGCGGGCAGCAGCGACTGCAGCTCTTCGCGGGTGAAATCGGCAGGCAGGCCTTCGATCTCGGCGGTCACGCTTTCCAGGGTTTCGTTGTAGCGGGCATAAGGCACGCATTCGCCCCAGCCGGTCACGCCGTCCTTCTCGACCCGGACAGTCAGGACCTTGGCTTCGGTGCGCGAGCCGCGCGAGATGGTGAAGACCTGCGCCAGATTGAAGACGTCCGGCGTCACGGTGACATTCATATCCATTCCTTTCGACGGAAAAAGGGCGTCTGTTGCCAGACGCCCCCCTTACAAATCAGACTGCGGCCAGCGCGTCCACCAGGCGGCCTGCGCCATGGCGGTAGGGGTCAACGGCGGGCAGGCCCATGCGCTCTTCGACTTCGGCCAGGTATTTCACGGCTTCGTCTTCGCTGAGGTGCTGGGTGTTCACCGAGATGCCGACGATCTGGCAGGCCGGGTTGGAGCGCTGTGCCAGCGGCAGGGCCACCTCGCGCAGCTCTTCCAGGGTCGGCACATCGTATTCCGGCAGGCCGCGCATATGGGTGCGGGTCGGCTCGTGGCACAGGATCAGCGCATCCGGCTGGCCGCCGTGCACCAGCGCCATGGTGACGCCCGAGTAAGAGACGTGGAACAGCGAGCCCTGGCCTTCGATCAGGTCCCAGTGGTCTTCGTCGTTGTCCGGGGTCAGATACTCGATCGAGCCCGCCATGAAGTCGGCGATGACCGCGTCCAGCGGCACGCCGTGGCCGGTGATCAGGATGCCGGTCTGGCCGGTGGCGCGGAAGGTGGACTTCATGCCGCGCTCGCGCATCTCGTTGTCCATCGCCATGGCGGTGTACATCTTGCCGACCGAGCAGTCGGTGCCGACCGCCAGGCAGCGCTTACCGGTGCGGGGCTTGCCGTTGGCGATCGGGTAGCCGACGGTGGGGACGCGCACGTCGTGCAGGGTGCCGCCGTGGGTTTGGGCCGCAGCCACCAAGTCGCCTTCGTCGCGCAGCAGGTTGTGCAGGCCGGAGGCCAGGTCGTAACCCATTTCCAGCGCTTCGATCAGGACTTCCTTCCAGGCCTCGGAGATCACGCCGCCGCGGTTGGCAACGCCGATCACCAGGGTCTTGGCGCCGGCTTCCTTGGCTTCGGCCAGGGTCATGTCCTTCACGCCCAGGTCCGCGCCGCAGCCCGGCAGGCGGATCTGGCCGACCGCATGGTCAGGACGCCAGTCGCGGATGCCGATGGCAACCTTGGCGGCCAGCATGTCAGGCGCGTCGCCCAGGAACAGCAGATAAGGGGTCTCGATCATCGCGCTCATCCTTCGAGTTTAACAGGTCGCGTCAATGTCGGGCCAATTTCGCGCAAAGTCCTCTCGAAATCGCGCAAGAAAGTTACTCTTGCGCGATTTTCTTCGCGAAATTAGTCAACTCACCGAAGATTCTTCCACGGCTTCGCTGCTTGCCCGTGTTTCCTCCTCCTCAGCCCATGAT
>JBFOLS010000247.1:0-3246 GCA_040830225.1 Leisingera sp. | reverse complement strand
CGGCAGCTTGATATTGTTTACGATCGCACCGGCGCCCGCCGTCACGCCGGCATAGAAGCCGGTCCAATCGGCCGATCCAGCGAAACCGGCGGCCCCGCCAAGGCCCGTTTCATGAAAATTGTATGCAAGTGCAATTCGGCCAGTGTGCGACGAGGGCTCGACATTGAGAAAACCAGCGGTGCCCCAGTCCTGCCCACCGAAATGGGTATAGCGGTACTCGACGCGTGCCGTCACCCGGTCTGATACATGGGTTTCGATACCCGTGCCAATGTGGAAGCCATGATAGTCTTGGCTGAAACTTGCCGTTACGGGAGCGGCCACCGCTAGCGTAATGTCCACATCGTAGTCGGTATAGCTATAGCCACCAATGAGATAGATCATTGTTTGTGGGGTTGGCAGCCAGCCGAGCCGGCCCGATAGCGCCGCCGTCCATTGGGGGCTGGCTTCGAGCGTGAAGAACGGCGGGATGTTGAGTTCCGTCTCTAGATTTGAAAAACCGATCTCGCCTTCTAAACCGATCACGATGTTGGGCGTGGCTTGATAGTTGTAGCCGATGAAGACACCGCCGAGGAAACCCTCACCGCCGATGCCGTTGAAGTTGCCCGGTCCCGCGCCCGGCAGTTCAATATTGTTGACGATTCCACCGGCACCGAGGTACGCGCCAATGTAAGCGCCAGTCCAATCTGCCGAATCTGGTTGAATGATGATCTGATCTGCTGCCTGCGCGCCACCCGCAAAAACAAGAAACGCGACAGACGACAATGCCGCCCGAACGTTTTTCACGCAATCCACTCCCAGTCCCAATACGAACCGTTAACTTATCATTAACCTTTCCCTTCGGCTATTTTTTTGAATTGACATGATCGAAAATGACTGAATGAAATCGAATCAGTGATATTTTGACAACAGGTTGTTCTGTTTGGCACAACTGGCGCTCGCCGCACTGGTCCGTTATGCGCCAAGCGGAGTTACACAGTCCGCGCGAAGCCGTGCCGGTATGTGAACAGCTGACGCAATGCAGTAACACGCCGTCGAGTCAGACTTGCATCCAGATATGCGGCCCCCCAAATCGAATGTCAGTTTTGTCCGCAAAGCGACCGCTTGCAAAAAACTTATCCACGCTTTCCAATCCTGCCCCACACTCTCCGTTCAAACCGGGAAGCGGGTATGGACTGGAAAGGCGCGATCTACAGGAACCGAAATTGGCCCCAGCCTCCGTCATTCCGGACGGCGGTAGCCGATCCGGAATCCAGCGCTCGATATCGACGGACAGGTCAGATCCCAACCAAAATCGGCCCGCGGTCTGGATTCCGGGTTCCGCGTTGCGGCCCCGGAATGACGCCGGTGGGATGAAGTGGGCATGGACTGGAAAGGCGCGATCGACAGAAACCGAAGAATGCTGGAAGGCGTCATCGCCGAACTGCTGACGCTGGCGCAGCGGGAGGACACGCTGCGGCGGTCTGTGCTGCGCATTCTGCGGCCGGCGGAATCGGCGCCTCGACGGTTGATTGTTGTTGTTGCGGCGATGCTGAGCCAAAAGGTGCGAGAGAAACATACCGGCGGTACAGAAGAGACCGAAAACCAGCTCCCCGATTTCTCGACCTTTGCCACCTATGACACGCTGCCCGCCTTCCAACTCATCGATCCGCGTAAGAGTTTTGACGGAATGATGCGGCCGATCGCCAGCGGCATCCCGCGTATCTGCGTGCCCGGCGTTTTCGACCCGGTGCCGCTGAAGAAACCGGATGACGCGCTTCAAGCCGTCAAGCTGATGCGCCGCATCCGCAAGCTGAAAATTGCGCTTGCCACCCTGCCCAAACAGGCGCGCAGGCTGAACCGGCTGATGGCCAGGCGCGAAAAGGCTAAATCCGGCCCCGGAAAGGTCGGGCCGATCCGCCCCGGCCACCCGCCGGGCCACCGCACCCGCCCACGCGAGCCGGTCGACGACCTGCTGGCCGAATGCCATTGGCTGGCAATGGAGTGCGAACGCGCGCCGCCGTGAGATTGACCGATCTGCTGTGTGAAATCACGCTGGCCGCACCGCCGGCGACGATTTCGCGCGGGTTGCGAGCGGGCACCGCGCCTATCTCCCCCCTGGAGGGGGAGAAAGTGAAAACCTGGGCTTGTGCCGCGAAGCAAGCAAGTCCTTGGTTTTCACCAGAGAGGGGGTTGAGATGTCGGAGCAAAACAAAAAGGATGAATTTGAGTGAAGGACTTGCCCCCTCTCTTGCAAAATCTAACACTTAGCTACCGCTAAGATGTTGATTTTGCTTTCTCTCCCGCAAGGGGAGAGATAAGTCCGGCGGCTCACCCCACCCCCTCGACAAAACTCTCCAGCACCCGTTTCTGCCCGGCCTTGTCGAAATCGATGGTCAGCTTGTTGCCGTCGATCGCGGCGATGTTGCCATTGCCGAATTTCTGGTGAAACACCCGGTCGCCGACGGCAAAGCGCGACGGTTCGTCGGCCACCGATTTGGCCACCAGTTCGCCCTCGATCGTGCGCGCCTTGACCGAGCCGCGGCCGGCGCCGAAATCGGAATCCGTCTCGCCATAGCCGATGCGTTCCACCGCATGGCCGGAGCGCGAGCCCCAGTTGCGTGCGGTTGCCTCCGAGCGATTGGCCTGCGCCCGCTTCCAGCCCGGCGTCGTATAGGAATTGGTGAACGGATCGGCCTCGTCAAACCGCGACGCACCGTAGGGCCCGCCCGAAACGCCGCGTCCCGCACCCATATTGTAGCCGCCATAGGATGAGCCGCCCTCGGCCACCTCGACATGGTCTTCAGGCAATTCGTCGAGAAAGCGCGAGGGAATCGTCGATTGCCAAAGCCCGTGAATGCGTCGGTTGGAAACAAACCAGATATGCAGATTGCGTTTGGCCCGGGTCAGGCCGACATAGGCCAGCCGCCGTTCTTCTTCCAGCCCCGCACGCCCGCCCTCATCCAGCGCCCGCTGGTGTGGAAACAGCCCCTCCTCCCAGCCGGGCAGGAACACGGTGTTGAATTCCAGCCCCTTGGCAGAATGCAGTGTCATGATGTTGACGGCGTCCAGGTCCTCGTTCTGCTCGGCATCCATGACCAGCGAGACATGCTCGAGAAAGCCGCGCAGGCTCTCATACTCCTCCATCGAGCGGATCAGTTCTTTCAGGTTGTCGAGCCGGCCCGGCGCTTCGGCCGAGCGGTCGTTCTTCCACATGTCGGTATAGCCGCTCTCTTCGAGGATCTGCTCGGCCAGTTCGGTGTGCGGCGT
>JBFOLS010000246.1:0-3813 GCA_040830225.1 Leisingera sp. | reverse complement strand
CAAGTTTCTTAGTGGCCATGAAATGGTCCTTTCAGGTGGTTTTGTGAGCCGGTGGCCCGGCGGCTTATTCGCGATAGGTGATCGCGAAAGTCAGGGAGGCCCGATGAGCGGCATCGCCGCCGTCGTCGGACCCATCCCGAATTGCTGTCAGCCGCGCGCTCAGAATTGGCCCGCCCTGGTACCCTTCCAGAACACCGCGAACCGCGCGCGAGGTCGTGGTCGCGTCTGCGAATTCCACCCCCCAGCTATCGATTTGAACCGAGGCCCTCATAAGCCCCTTGCTCCTCAGCGTGTGCATCCGCCCTCCGGACATGCGGAACAGGGTCACGCGGGGCATCTGCTCACCGTCTTTGAAAAACCCCCACTTGACCGGGCAGCTCAGCGCGCCCGCCAGGAGTGTTTGAAGGTGTTCTTCCATTACAGCCCCCGCTTGGCCCGGCGGGCCTGTGTAGCCTTCAGATCTTCCCAGACGATTGCGGCCAGGTTTTGAAGCATCTGATCCCTGTTTGCGTCCCAGGACGGTGTCAGCGAGGGAACCGGAGCGACGGCGCCGACATATTTCCCGCTTTTGTGGTAGCGGGGCGCCGTGCCCCACTCGAGCAGGTGCGCATGCGGTGCTGCAGGCGTTGACCCGACAAACACGTTGACGATATAGGGCCCCTTTTCTGGCGGCACCTGGCCGCGCTTGAGCTTGGACGAAACCGCAAAGGCGCTGTCGTCAGCACCAGGCCACAACCCGTTTGCCATATCAGCGACCGGCTGCAGCAGCCTGGTAAGCCCCCTGCGCACCACAGCCTTGGCCGTAGCATTCGGAAGCGCGGCCAGATTGTCGTCCAGCTCGCGCATGCCCTCCACTTCGAAGGCAGCTTTCATTGATCACCCCTGTGCGGCTGAAGCGGCCTAAGTCCCGGCGCTTTCGACAACCAGGTAGACCCATTTTCTGTCTGAGATCGCATCGACCTCGCGGACGTTGTACCGGGTGCCCGGCAGCGGATCCCCGGCGCCCTGCCCTTCAGGCAGGCCAACCTTAACGGTCCGCATCCGCCAGTTTGGGGCTATATCCCGGGCAGCTCCAATTTTCCGGATGCGGACCTTGAACACCGATCGCTCCTGGAGGCGCGCGGCATCGATGGCTTCAGAGCCGCGCATGTAGGTGAAGGCGGCCTGGCACGGGCGGATCTCGGTCCATGACCTGGTCTTCCCGCCAAAGCCATCATCGGCGGATTCGACCTCCTGATCAAAGGCCACTGCATGACGAAGTCGCGCAATGGCCATCAGAACCAAACCCGATGATCGGACAGCAGGAATTCAGCGCCCGGATGCATCCCCTTCTCCGATAGCTTCATCTTGTCCCCCCGGTTCTCCAGGAAGTAGGCAGTCAAAAGCTGAATAGCCTGCAAAATCGTGTCGTCGATTTCATCGCGGCCGCTGCCCATCCCGACGGTAATCGTGGCACGAACATTTTGCGGCTGCGGTGAGGGCGTCGGCCAGGACGCGCCGGGCACAAGCGCCAGGTACCCAGGGCTGTCCAGAGTAAGGGCGCGGTAGGTGGCGGCAGCAACCTCGATCCAATTGCCGCTGTCGTCCAGGTATTCCACCTTGTCGACCGATTGAACCGGACCCGGCGACAGAGACAGGCTCCGAAATCCGTCTGCGTAGACGCGAATTGTCTGGGTCAGAATGAGCTGCCGCATGTAGCTTTCAGCCTTGCTCTGAGCCGCCCGCGCATATCCGAGGATCAGGGCATCCCATTCCTCGTCGGCTTCCTCCACTTCGACATGAGTTTTGAGCGTGCCGAAATCACCGGCATCAAATAGCTTGGCCGGTGGCGTAATGACTTCGAAGGACATGGGATCTCCTAGTGATCAGCCCGGCGGAAACCGCCGGGCCTTACTTGGTTCAGATCAGAGCGTGACGATCTCGGCCACGCTGGCCAGGTTCAGGTCAGACGCTGGCCCCTGGCGCGGATGCGTGCCGATGACCATGGCGCCAACATCGCTGTTTGCAACGCCGACGCTCACGGTCAAACGGACATGGGAGAAGTCATTCTTGATATCCAGATCCTCCCCCCACAGCTCGATCACGGCCTGCTTGTTGTCGTCGCCAGCAGCTTTTGTGAGCTGAGTGATCGCGGCCCCCGTCACATCCTTGGCGTTGGCTCCGGTTTCGTCGGTGGCCTGTTCGATCTTCGCGTCGATCGTGGCCGTGGCCCCAAGTGCGCCGGCCAAAATGACCGCCATGATCGCCTGGGTGTCGGCCATCGAGATCCAGCCGGTGGAATGGTCGCCGGTTGCTGTAGCATCCGGCTCGATCACACCGAGGAGTGCCATAGCGGCTGAAGGGGGAGTGGTTTTCTGTGCCATGTTTCTGTTCCCGTTTTCTGGGGTTTCGGAAGGCGTCGGGGGCACAGCGCCCCCAACGATCTATGCTCAGTTCCGGTTGGCGAGCGTGATGAAGTGAGAGCGGGTATCGCCGCCCTTGGCAGGGTTGACCGGCTTCGACAGATGCGGCTGACCGCCGTAGCGGAACGTCCAGCGGAAGGCCTGCATGTTGTAATCGAAGAACAGGTGGATCGAGGTCGCGTGTTTGATCCCGGAAGAGCGGCGCGCACCATAATAGCCCTTGGGCGAGATCAGCTGGATATCGCCTGCGGTGCCAAGTGTCTCGGCGAACTCGGAGAACCGTACCGGCAGGCCGAGAAGGTAGCCGCCCGGAGCCTTCGAGAAGTCCATCGAAGGCACCCAGATCGGTTTGTCGCCGATGGTGAGGAACATCAGCTCGACCAGTGCGCTCTGGTTGATAAGCCAGAACGGCTTATCGCCGGGGATCTGCTGCAGGCGGGCGAACATCTTGACGATGTTGTGTGCATTGATGGTTCCCGCAGCCTGGCCGTCTTCCTTGGCGATTTTGATCAGTGCCTTCGACTTCATCCAGCCAAGCGGCTGACCGGTCCCCGTGCCATCGACAATGGCGTGGTTCTTTTTCCAGGAGATCGCTTCTGCCGCCTTCCGGCCCAAGCGGTTATTCAAACGCGGCGCATCTTCCAGAAGCTCTTCAGTGGCGAGAGCAAGAGTGTAAAGCTCATGCAGAGGAACGTTCCGTTCCTGCCCGGCCAGCTTCGAGGGGTCCATTTTTGCCCCTTCCGAACGCCAGTATGCCAAAATCCCGGAGGAACCCCAGGGCGTGGTTTCATCAGCGCCGAGCTTGACTTCGCGTTTGCCGGTCGGCTCTTCATCGATGAGAGGCCCGAAATCATCGAAGGTGTTCACAAGCTCCCAGATCTCGTCCCGGTACTGCGGTGGCAGCATGTAGCCTTCGCCATCCACTTGGCCGCCGGCATGTGCGCCGTCCATGGCCACCATGTTCAGCCGCTCATCGATCGCGCCACCACCGTTCCGGGCGCGCACCGCCCCGTGGACAGAGGTGGCAAATTCACCGAGCGAAGCAAAACCGCCGGTTTCGGCAGGATTGCTGTCATGCACCTGGTTCTGCAATGCGGCAGGCACTGCATCCATTGTGCGGCGGCGTTCATTCATCTTTTCTGCCGCTTCGATATCTTCGGCCAGCGAGGCCAGTTCGGTTTCGATCGAAGCGTATTCCGCCTCCTCTTCCGCATTGAAGTCGCGGCTTTCGCTTTCCGCCTTGTCCAGCAGGGCATTGCCCTTCGCCTTCAGCTCTTTGCGACGGGCTTTCAGTTGCGCGAGTTTGCTCATCTCTTGCTCCTAGTTGCCGGGCAATGACACGCCGAAACAGCACGCCCGGCGCGCGCTGATCAGTTGAACGAATTGTTCGGGGTTTGGTTTCAGATGGCCT
>JBFOLS010000245.1:0-2322 GCA_040830225.1 Leisingera sp. | reverse complement strand
CCTCTGCCATTGCCACCAAGGACCGCTTCTCCTCGCTGGTGATCCTTGGCATCGCAATCACCTTCTTCCTGTTCTTTGCTGTCAACATGTCAATGGTGATGGGGCTGGCACCGGTGGTCGGCGTGCCGCTGCCCATGGTTTCATACGGCGGCTCGGCGATGCTGGTGCTGCTGGGCGCCTTCGGCATTGTGCAAAGCGCCCATATCCACCGCCCGCGGCAATCTTCACGCTAAGAAATTCAGGGAGTTTTCATGACCGCCAATGTCCTGTTTGCAGGCCGCCCCGATGCCTGGCCCGTTTATGAGCCGCTTTTGAAGTCGGAGCTTGCCCGGCTGGGAGTGGACGCCAAGCTTAGCAATGAATTTGCGCCGGAAGAGGTCGATTACATTGTCTTTGCCCCCAATGGCCCGGTCAGCGATTTCAGCCCCTTCACGCGCCTGAAAGCCGTTCTCAGCTTGTGGGCCGGTGTTGAAAAGATCACCCCGAACAAAACGCTGACTACACCGCTCACCCGCATGGTGGACAGCGGCCTGGAGCAGGGCATGACCGAATGGGTCGTGGGTCATACGCTGCGCTATCACTTGGGAATGGATGCGCATATCCAGGGGCAGAACGGATCCTGGAAACCCAAGGCGCCGCCGCTGGCCAAGGACCGCCATGTGACGGTTCTGGGCCTGGGCGCCCTGGGAACGGCCTCAGCCAAGGCCCTGGCCGCGCTGGGGTTCCAAGTTGCGGGCTGGAGCCGATCGCGGAAAGAAATCGAAGGTGTGCTCTGCCATGCCGGCGCAGAAGGGCTGCAAGCCTCGCTGCAGCGGGCGGAGATCGCGATCCTGCTGCTGCCGGACACGCCTGCCACGGAAAACACGCTGAATGCACAGACGCTGGCAGTGCTCCCCAAAGGTGCAAAGATCATCAACCCGGGTCGCGGGCCGTTGATTGATGACGACGCGCTGCTGGCAGCCTTGGACAGCGGCCAAGTGGGCCATGCCACTTTGGACGTTTTCCGGGTTGAGCCGCTGCCGCCGGAACATCCCTATTGGGCACATCCCAATGTGACAGTAACGCCGCATATCGCTTCGGAAACACGCGAGAGCACCGCAGCAGAGGTGATTGCAGAAAACATCCGCCGCAGCGAGGCGGGTGAACCGCTTCTTCACTTGGTCGACCGCAGTCTCGGGTACTAATCGGGGGCTTTGCCCCCTGCGCCTGACGGCGCATCCCCCAGAGTATTTTTTGACCAGGAAGAAGCGGCAAAGAACTTTAGCTTCTTTCTGGTCTTAAGTACCCCTGCCGGAGGCGGCGCCCGAAAGGGAGCATCCTTTACTCAGCAGCCAGCCCGCGCCCCTTCAGCAGCGCCTCAACCCCCGGCAGCCGGCCTCGGAAGGCAGTGTAGAGCTCTGCTGCATCAACCGACCCTCCGGTGGATAGAATATGCTCTTCCAGCGCCTTGGCGCGCTCGGCATCAAAAGCGCCTCCGGCCTCTTCAAAGGCAGCAAAGGCATCGGCATCCATCACCTCGGACCACATGTAGCTGTAGTACCCCGAGGAATAGCCGTCACCGGCAAAGACATGAGCAAAATGCGGGGTGGCGTGGCGCATGATGATGGCGCGCGGCATGCCAATGGCCTCGAGCACTTCGGCCTGTTTTGCCATCGGATCGGCTGGGGCTGCCCTGTCGTGGAAAGCGAGATCAACCAAGGCGGAAGCGACGTATTCCACGGTCTGGAAACCTATGTCGAAATTGGCAGCGCCCAGCACCTTCTCCAGCATCTCCTGCGGCATCGGCTCGCCGGTCTCAGAATGCGTGGCGAACTCCTGCAATACCTCCGGCACCTCCAGCCAGTGTTCGTAGAGCTGGCTGGGCAGTTCGACGAAGTCGCGCGCCACGGAGGTGCCCGAGATGCTTTCATAAGTCACGTTGGACAGCATCTGGTGCAGCGCGTGTCCGAATTCGTGGAACAGAGTGCGGGCGTCATCCCAAGACAATAGCGCCGGGTCGCCCTTGGCGAAGTTGCAGACGTTGATCACCACCGGCGCCTGGGTTTCCGGGAACTTCGCCTGCTGGCGCATTGCCGAGCACCAGGCGCCTGAACGTTTGGAGCCGCGGGCAAAATAGTCGCCGATGAAGACCGCCACATGTGCGCCGTTCCGGGTTACCTCCCAAGCACGGCAATCCGGGTGGTAGAGCGGCACATTCAGCGGTGTGAACTCCAGCCCGAACAAGCGGTTTGCACAGGCAAAGCTGGCCTCGATCATCCGGTCCAGCTGCAGATAGGGTTTCAGCGCTGCCTCATCCAGGTCATGTTCGGCCTTGCGGCGCTT
>JBFOLS010000244.1:0-3575 GCA_040830225.1 Leisingera sp. | reverse complement strand
GCCCACCCGGTCCGCCCCGAGGCGGTGGCCTTTGCCCGCCGCCCCGGCCGCTTTGCCGATGTCATCGACTGCCGCAGCGGCAGCGCCATTGCCCGTCTGCAGCCGCCTGCAGGCCACCACTTTTACGGCCACGGCACCTTCTCTCCCGATGGCAGCCGCCTGTTCACCACCGAGAACGATTATGAGAACGCCCGCGGCGTGATCGGTGTTTGGGACGCCGCAGACGGCTACCGCCGCCTCACCTCTTTCAGCTCCGGCGGCATCGGACCGCATGACATGCTGCTGCGCCGGGACGCCGCCGGACTGGTGGTGGCCAACGGCGGTATCGAGACCCACCCCGACAGCGGCCGCGCCAAGCTGAACCTGCCCGATATGCGCCCGAACCTCAGCTACCTGAGCTTTGACGGAGCCCTGCAGGAAAAGATAGAGCTGCCGCAAGAGCTGCACTTGAATTCGATCCGCCATCTGGCCATGCGCGCCGACGGCACAGTAGGTTTTGCCATGCAGTGGCAAGGCGATGCCCGAGAGCTGGTTCCGATCGTTGGCCTGCACAAGCCCGGCACCCCGCCGCGCCTGATGGCAGACGGCGATCCGCGGGTGCTGAACCTCAGCGGCTACGGCGGCTCTATCGCCTTTTCCCCGGACGGTGCGCTGGTTGGCGTCACCTCCCCTCGCGGCGGTGTGCTCCAGCTTATGGACTCGGACAACGGAGACCTGCTGAAAGAACACAGGATGGCAGATGTCTGCGGCCTTGCGCCCTCGGCCAATGGCTTCACCGCCAGCACCGGAACCGGGCAGTTCTTCGAGGTCACCTCTTCCGGACATCGCCCGCTGCGCCGGGCTGGGCTTGCCTGGGACAACCACCTGATCCCAATCGGCTGACATTAATCGGACTCGCTCACTTCAGGCGCGCCCGCCCCGGCGCGCCTTTTCGTTTTCACAAAAATAGAAATCAAAACGAAAACGAAGCGTGACTCTTTTCGCGCGATACGCTAGAGAATCGCAGCGAAAGGAAAGCGCATGGATGCCCTCAGCCGTCAGAACGAAATCATCTCTCTGCTGAACCAGCAGGACCGGGTCGAGGTGGAGGATCTTTCCCGGCTCTTTGGGGTCTCGCTGCAGACGGTGCGCGCCGACTTGCGCGACCTGTCAGCGCGCGGTGCGCTGTCACGCGTGCATGGCGGCGCCGTCCGGGTCAGTACCGCCACGAGCCAGGGCTACGAGGACCGCCGCAAGCTCAATGCCGGCAACAAACTTGCCATGGCCGCGCTCGCGGCCGAACTGATCCCCGACAATTGTTCGCTGACCCTCAACATCGGCACCTCGACGGAACAGGTGGCCCGCGCCCTGTCGGGCCACAGCGGCCTCACAGTGATCTCCAACAACATCAACATTATCAACATGATGATGGGCGGCCAGGCAAAGGAACTGATCCTGGCAGGCGGCACCGTCCGGCAAAGCGACGGCGCCATTGTCGGCGAGGACGCAGTGGAGTTTATCTCGCGCTACAAGGCCGACTTTGCCGTCATTGGCGCCTCAGCACTGGATGCCGATGGCGCAGTGTTGGACCACGACGCCCGCGAAGTCTCCGTTGCCCGCGCCATCCTGAAGAACGCCCGCCAAAAGGTGCTGGTCTGCGACGGCAGCAAGTTCAGCCGCTCCGCCCCGGTCCGTATCTGCGACGTAGCGGATCTGGACGTGGTGATCACCGACCGCCCCGTGCCGGAAGAATTTGCCAAGGCCGCGCAGGCGGCAGGCACACGAATCCTCACCGCAGGACAAAACGAAAGCAGCGAAAATGACTGACACGCCTGTCACGGACCTCTTCATCATTGGCGGCGGCATCAACGGCTGCGGCATTGCCCGCGACGCCGCCGGCCGCGGCCTCTCGGTGACGCTGGCTGAGATGAACGATTTGGCTTCCGCCACCTCTTCTGCCTCGACCAAACTGTTCCACGGAGGCTTGCGCTATCTCGAGTACTTCGAATTCCGCCTGGTCCGCGAAGCGCTGATCGAACGCGAGGTGCTGCTGAAAGCCATGCCGCATATCTCCTGGCCGATGCGGTTCGTGCTGCCCTTCCACAAGGACATGCGGTTCGACAGCGAAACCCCGACGTCGAAACTGCTCACCACCTTCATGCCCTGGATGAAAGGCCGCCGCCCGGCCTGGCTGATCCGGCTGGGGCTGTTCCTTTACGACTCGCTGGGCAAGCGCGGCATTCTGCCCGGCACGGCCAAGCTGGACCTGGCTCGTGATCCGGCAGGCAAACCGCTGAAAGACAAGTTCAAGACCGCGTTCGAATACTCCGACTGCTGGATCGAGGACGCCCGGCTGGTGGTGCTGAACGCCCGCGACGCCCAGGCCCGAGGCGCCGAAATCCTGACCCGGACCGAAGTGCTGTCAGCGGACCGCCACGCAGATCACTGGGTAATCCGCACCAGGGATCATGCCACCGGCGATGAGCAGGAACACAGGGCAAAGATGTTGGTCAACGCCGGCGGGCCGTGGGTCGCCAACGTGCTGCACCAAAGGCTGGGCCAGAACAGCCGCGAAAACGTCCGCCTGGTGCGCGGCAGCCATATCGTGGTGCCGAAACTGTTCGACCATGGCCGCTGTTATTTCTTTCAAGGCACCGACGGACGGATCATTTTTGCCATTCCTTACGAGGGCGATTTCACCCTGATCGGCACCACCGATGCCGACCATCTTGACCCGGACACCGCGCCGCAATGCACCGAAACCGAGCAGGACTACCTGATTGATTTCGCCTCGCAATACTTCGAACAACCGCTAAGCCGCGAGGACATCGTCTGGACCTACTCCGGCGTCCGTCCGCTCTATGACGATGGTGCCAGCTCGGCCACCGCTGCCACACGTGAGTACGTGCTGACGCTGGACCAGGCACAGGCGCCGCTGCTCAACGTCTTCGGCGGCAAAATCACCACCTACCGCAAGCTGGCCGAAGCAGCGCTGGCGAAAATAGGCGAGGTCTTCCCGCAGTTGCCCGCCGACTGGACCGCAGGCGTTGCCCTGCCCGGCGGCGGATTTGAAGTCTCAGAGGTGGAAGCGCTGAAGACCCGGCTCGCCGCCGAATACCCCTTCCTGACGTCCTACTGGGCCGCTCGGCTGATCCGCGCCTATGGGCTGGAAGCCTGGGAAGTGCTGGGCGATGCCAAGTCGGCTGCCGACCTTGGGCAGGACTTTGGCGCCACCATCACAGCACAGGAACTGGATTGGGCGATTGCCCGCGAATGGGCACGTGCTGGCGACGACTACCTGTGGCGGCGCACCAAGCTTGGCCTGCGGCTGGATGAAAGCCAGCGCGCGGCAGTGGATGCATACATTCAGGGAAAAACCGCACAGCTTGCGGCTTGATCCTTGTGCCCGGCCGGAAGGCCGGGCAGCGCCCGACCCTCCCCGTCAAACCATAGGTTTGCCTCCAGCATTACGGGAGGGCGCTTTCGCACCCGCCCAGGCTCAGGCGCAGCCCTCAGCTTTAAAACTCCACGCCCTTCTGCGCCTTTACACCGGCGCGGAACGGGTGCTTGATCTGACCCATCTCGGTCACCAGATC
>JBFOLS010000243.1:0-4066 GCA_040830225.1 Leisingera sp. | reverse complement strand
TTCCTCACCTAACATCAGGTTGGCATTCTGCAAGGCCTGGCCGCTGCTGCCTTTTGTCAGATTGTCCAGCGCGGCAATCACAATCGCGCGGCCTTCGATCCGGTCCTGCGCCACGCCGATATGGCAAAAGTTGGATCCGCGTACGTGGTGGGTGCTCGGCGCCTCGCCAAAGGGCAGCAGCTCGATGAACGGTTCGTCAGCATAAGCCTTGGCAAAAGCTGCATGGATTGCCTGAGCGTCGCCCTTCACATAGACGGTGGCCAGAATGCCCCTGTTGGCAGGCACCAGATGCGGGGTGAACTGCACCTTGACCGGGCGGCCGGCGAGCTTACTGAACTCCTGATCGAATTCACCCAGATGCCGGTGGGTGCCGCCGATCGCATAGGCGTTGTAGCCCTCGCTCAATTCCGCATGCAGCAGGTTTTCTTTCAGCGACCGGCCCGCACCAGAGACAGCGCACTTCAGGTCCAGGACAATGTCATCCAGATCAATCACCCCGGCCGCAATCAGCGGCCGCAGGGCAAACTGACCTGTGGCCGCATTACAGCCGGTGCCGGCCACCAGCCGGGCGGATCTGATCTCATCCCGGTAAAACTCGGTCAGGCCGTAAACCGCCTCTTCCTGCTGCTCCAGCGCGGTATGCGGGTTGCCGTACCATTTCTCGTACTCCGCCGGATCGCGCAGCCGGAAGTCCGCCGACAGGTCGACGACCTTCAGTGTTTTGGGCAGCGCCGCAATGACTTCCTGGCTGGTCTTGTGCGGCAGGGCGCAAAAACACAGGTCGATGCCAGAGAAATCAATCTCATTGATCTTGCACAGCTCCGGCAGCTCCATATGGCGCAGGTGCGGGAACACCTGGGCCATGGTCATGCCTGCCTTGCGCTCCGCCGACAGTGCTGCAATTTCGATGTTAGGATGCTGGGCGATCAGCCGCACCAGTTCGGCGCCGGTATAGCCGGAAGCGCCAAGGATAGCCACTTTGTGGGTCATGTCAGACCTCGTCTTTCAATATGATATGCCGGTTCCGCAGCCATCTGCGGATTGAGATAAGGGGAACGGCGGTTGCGCACTTTGACTTGGAACAAAGTCCCGGGGCAAAGAGGCTTCAAGCCGCCTGAAAGGTGATCTCACGTCGGAGAAACTGGGTTGCCCGATCACTCACGCGGGCCGGATCGCCGGTGGTGAAGTAACCGCCCTCGCCCGTGCCGTACATGTCAGGATGGCGCTGCAGATAGTCTGCCAGGCTATCGGCCACCAGATTGCCCTGGCTGAACACTTTGACGTCCGGACCCAAGGCTTCCTGGAAAGTCTGCTCCATCAACGGGTAATGCGTGCACCCAAGAATGGCCGCCTCCGGATGCGGCATTTTCCGCTTCAGAGCATCGACGTGGCTGCGCACCAGCGCCTCGGCCAGGATCAGGTCGCCATCCTCAATCGCGTCAACCACGCCGCCGCAGCTTTGCGCCTCCACGTCGACGCCAATAGCGCGGAAGGCCAGTTCCCGCTGAAACGCCCGGCTGGCCACAGTGGCCGGCGTCGCAAACAACGCCACATGCTGCACAGAAACTTCCCGCGGCGGCGAGTTATCGCCCCATTGCCGCTCGGTCATCGCTTCAATCAGCGGCACAAAGACCCCCAGCACCCGCTTGCCCTTGGGCAGGCCGCCTTCCTGCATCCGGCGCAATGCCGCAGCGGACGCAGTGTTGCAGGCCAGGATCACCAGATCGCAGCCTTTGTCCCACATGTTCTGCACCGCATTCTTGGTGAGCTGATAAACATCCTCGGCATCACGCACACCGTAAGGCGCCCGGAGGTTATCGCCGTAATAGAGGAAATCCACGTCCGGCAAACGCTTCTGCGCTGCATTGAGGACGGTCAGGCCGCCCAGTCCTGAATCAAAGATGCCAACAGCCATAAAGCTCTCTCACGCGCGGTGTTTCTCTTCGGACTCAAATCCGTATCGGTAAGACTTGAGCGGTAACGGTGACAGGTCATACGTGGCTTTGTGCAGGAAATCCATCATTGCTTGGAGTCTTTTTCCGGAGGGCCGGGAATAGCGCGGGATAGAGGCGTGCCTGTCACCGCAAATACTGGGGTGTAACCGGGCGCTCGTATTCAAACGAATGCGTAAAGCCCGTGTTGCAGATTGGAACTGTCACAGGCTGGGGCTCTGCCTCAGACCCCGGAGTATTTCGGGCCAGAAAGAAGCCGTAGAGCCAATGCTGCAAAAAAGGAACAGCGCCGCGCGTCAGCGCGGCACCAGGCCCAACTGTATTGGGTCATTCATTGAAGGAACCTGAGCGGGCGGGAGCGCTTTGCCTGGACGCGCTATTCCGCCGCCTGCTTCATCGGCACTCCGCCTTGGCGCAGGCTGGCCAGCAGTTCTTCACGGCGTTTCGCGGCCTTTTGTTCATTGGCCATCTTGACCGGGCCGAACCCGCGAATCTGCAGCGGCAACTCTGCCAGGGCAATCAGCGGTTCCAGGATTTCCGTTCCGGCCTTCGGAAGCCATTCCTTCATGTCGCGCTCATACTGTTTGATCAGTGCGCGCTCCATCTTCCGTTCAGCAGTGTAGCCGAAGACGTCGAGCGGCGTGCCGCGCAAACCTTTGAGCTTTGCCAGCAGCCGGAAGCTGCGTTCCATTCGTGTGCTGAACTTTCGCTTTTTCGGCCGCCCATTGGGGTCAGTCCCGCCAAGCATCGGCGGCGCAAGGTGGTACGAGAGCTTCAGATCCCCTTCAAACTCCGCCTCCGCCTTTGCCCTCGTGTCGAGCAGCAGGCGGGCGACTTCGTATTCATCCTTGTAGGACAGCAGTTTGTGGTAGCCCTTTGCCACGGCTTTCTTCAGCGCAGGGTCACTGATTCCGTCCAGCAGCTTAAGATAGCGCTTGGCCAGCCCCTTGCCTTGGTAGGCCGTCAGATGGTCCTGCCGGAAGGCAATCACTTCGTCCAGCGATTTCGGCTTTTCAACCTCCTGAGGCTGGATCAGCCGCCCGGCCTCTTCCGGGTGCAGCACTGCCCAGCGTCCTATGTCGAATGCGCGTTTGTTGCGCTCTACCGCTGCGCCATTCAGCTCAATCGCCTGTTCAATCGCTTCATGGCTGACGGGTACCAGACCGCGTTGCCAGGCACCGCCGAAAACCATCATATTCGAGAAGATCGAGTCGCCCATCGTGGCCCGCGCAAGTTCCGACGCATCAAACAGATCAAGCTGCCCGCGCAGACGTGCTTGCAGAGCCACTTCCAGCCTGTCGGCCGGGATGGCGAACTCGGTGTTGCGGGTGAAATCACCGGTTATGATCTCGTGGCTGTTCACCACCGCCCCGGTTTGGCCGGTGGTGGTCAGACCAAGCGTTTTGGAGCCGGCGCTGACAACCAAATCGCCGCCGATCAGCGCGTGTGCTTCACCGGTTGCAACACGGATCGCCGAGATGTCCTCCGGGTCATTCGCAATCCGGCAGTGAATATGCACAGCACCGCCTTTCTGGGCGAGACCGGCCATTTCCATCAACCCGGCGCCCTTGCCGTCGATCTGAGCCGCTTGGGCCAGTACCGCGCCAATAGTCACCACACCCGTGCCGCCAACGCCGGTGATCACCACGTTATGGGTGCCTTGGATTTCAGGAAGCTCAGGCATCGGCAAGTCCGGCAGGTCGATACTTGCTGTCGCTTCCTTGCGGATTTTCGCACCCTCCACTGTCACAAATGACGGGCAGAATCCGTTCAGGCAGGAAAAGTCTTTGTTGCAGGAGGACTGGTCAATCGCGCGTTTGCGGCCGAGTTCAGTCTCCTTAGGCACGATGGAGACGCAGTTTGATTGCACGCCGCAGTCACCGCATCCTTCACAGACATCTGTATTGATGAACACCCGCTGATCGGGATCCGGAAACAGCCCCCGCTTGCGGCGGCGGCGCTTTTCGGCGGCGCAGGTCTGGATGTAGATAATGGCAGACACACCCTCGACCTGTTCAAACTCGCGCTGGATCTTCATCATCTCAGCGCGTTCGTGCATCCGCATGCCAGCCGGGAACAGGGAGGCGTCCACGTCTTCCTTTTCGTCGTAGACC
>JBFOLS010000242.1:0-21174 GCA_040830225.1 Leisingera sp. | reverse complement strand
GCGATGGCGGTGACGGCGGCGATGGCGGAGTTGGAGGGGTCAGTGCGCGCGGCGGCGGCGAAGGTGAAGGCAGTGCTTTCGGTGAACCCAGAGGCGGCCGGCGTTTCAGTCAACGCCTAAGGGGAGCGGGCGAAGTCGCAGACCGTCTAGAAGGTTTCCGCGATCTTTGCGGCGTTGTGGGGCCTTATCTTATCGACTGCCTGGCAGAACGTTTTGAAACCCTTGCAAAGGACATGGCGCAGTTGTCCGGCCATGGCCCTGTACGCGAAATCTTGCAGGAAACGGCACAAGATCTTCGCCAGATTGCAAGGGAAAACCGCGATCCCTCTAAACCGCGGGGCAAAGCCCGAACGCTTGACGGCACGCTGAAGTCAAGCCGGCCTGTCGTAGCAGTCGCTCCTGAAAGGCAGGCCTCGGCAACGGCTCAGGCGCTGGCGGTACTGGAGGAAGCGCAAACCAAATTGTTGCGGTCAGCCGAGAATTCACCTGCGCGTTCCATCGTGCAGTTTCAGCGGATTGCAGCCGCGATTGATTCCAGCAAGGTTCTGCTTCGGTCAGCCTGACACCGGCTGCCGGTACCGTCTTTACAGCAGCCCGTCAGCCACCCATTGATCCAATTGGCGGCGGCTGATTTCGAAATGCATGCTGTCTTCGCGCCGGAACCCGGCGCCCCAAACCCAGCCCTGATCAAAGAAAAAGTCCGCCATGATGGTGAGGCCAAGCTGAGTCTTGCCATCGGTGAAATTATCCAGCTTGCCATCGATGTTCAGATCCACCGCTAAACCGTAGCTATGAGTTGAAAGCGAATTGATGGTGCCGCGGATCCGCCGCACGCAAAGGGCCCCCGCTGTGTTGATACGGGCATATAGATCTGGATCCGCCTGCCGGATGTTTTCAAACACCACCTTCAGGCTTTCGATCGCCGGGCGCAGCATACTGACCCGGATCGGCCCGACCTGCTCGGTAACAAGCTTTTCTTTCAGCTCAGGGTTGGTCATCGGCTGGCAGGTATCGTTCAGATCTTCGCGCGGCCTGCCCAGCTTTTCAGTCAGATACTTGCCGCCAGTCACCTGAAGACCGCGGTTCACATTCAGCCGGTCGGCAATCAGCACCACCTGGGCATAGTCCAAATCGGCACCGCCGGTCTGGTTCCAGATCGCGGCCTCGCCGGCCGCGTCATCACTGAAAGGGCCGTCGGCGCCTGCCCCTCCGGCGGGCAGGCTGGCGATCTCGTTCTGAAGGTCCGTCATTCGCACCTGCAGGTCCTCGACCTGCTGACGCAGAATCTCGATCTCGATCCGCGCTGTGGAATCCACGCCGCCGGAGCCTTGGAAATCTTCTTCGCTCAGCAGCCAGCTGAGCCCGAACCAGATGGCCGGGGCCAGTATCAGGCCAATGGCGATTATGACAGCTGGAAGAACCCGCATCTTTCCTCCCGGATCATTTGCACCTATTTCAATCCTTACAACGGCCGCAGTAAACCCCCTGATTACAACTTGCCGGAAACACCATGTTTTTTTGCGTTGCTTCCCCGTGCCTGCCATTGGCAGGCTGCAGGTGCTGGTATAGACTGCTGACCATGTTGCAACGGTAGGGGAGGGCGCCGAGCATGATCCGCCTGAAAGGTATTTTTACAAGTGTTCTGGGTGCAGGCCTGATTTTCGCACCACTTGCGCAGGCGCAGTCGGACGGCGGCGATCTTTCGGTTGAGGAAATCACCGAAGCCTTCAAGAAACAGAAGACCCGCGGCCTGGTTATCGTGCCCAGCAGCACAACCGCGGCCGAGGACCCGGCTGAAGAAACGGCAACCGTGGCCGCCGCAGCCGCGGAATACACGCCGGTTGCTCAGCAGGCTCAGATCAACATCCAGATCTCCTTTGATTTCGACAGCGCGGCCTTGCGGGCCGATCAGGAACCCAAGCTGGCCAATATGTGCGCGTCGATGAAGGCGCTGGACGGCACCGTCTTCCAGATCATCGGCCATACCGACAGCTCCGGCTCGGCAGCGTATAACGAGCGTCTGTCGCTGCTGCGCGCACAGGAAGTGCGCCGCCACCTGATCAGCTCCTGCGGCGTGCCCGAAGATATGCTGAAGGCCATCGGTATGGGCGAAACCGCGCCTTTCAATCAGGACAATACGCGTGCCGATGAAAACCGCCGCGTTGAATTCCAGGCTCTGGGCTGACCCCAGCCCGGAACAGCGCCGGATGACAGGCTGCAATAAGAAGGCCCGCAAAGTGACAGGCCAGGGAGAACTACATGCTTGAATCGCGCCCTGGCGACCTGTTCCAGCCGGGTGATCTGCTGAACAACACCTACAGGATCGAATGCCTGCTGGGCCGCGGCGGCACGTCTGACGTTTATAAGGCCCGGTCGGAAATCTCTGGCAACCTGGTGGCCCTGAAGGTGCTGAAGCAGGAACTCGCTGCCAACGAAGACTTCACCGTCCTGATGGCCCGCGAGGAGAATATCCGCGAAATCCGCCACGCGGCGGTGGTGCGCTACTCGGAAAACCACCGCACGCCGGACGGGCATATCTACTTGCTGATGGATTACGTCGACGGCCCCGGCCTCGACAAGCGGCTGAAGCAGGGACCGATGGCCGCTGACGACCTGCTGGTGATCTGCCGCCGCGTGGCCCAGGGCCTGCAGGCGGCGCACGCGCGCAATATTGTGCACCGCGATCTCAGCCCGGATAACATCATTCTGCGCGGCGGCGATCCGGCCGAGGCAGTGATCATCGATTTCGGCATCGCCAAGGACACCAATCCGGGCGCTCAGACCATTGTCGGCAATGAATTCGCCGGCAAGTATTCCTATGCCGCACCCGAACAGATGAGCGGCGACACAGACGCCCGCTCCGACATTTACTCACTGGGTGCTTTGCTGCTGGCGAACTTCCGCGGTGAAGCCCCCAAGCTGGGCGCCAACCCGATGGAAGTGGTAGAGAACAAGCAGAAGCCACTGGACACAGACGGAGTGCCCGAGCCGCTCAAGACACTGATAGAGCGGATGTGCGCCCCTGATCCGAACGATCGGTTCCAAAGCGCTAGCGATGTGCTGGCGTTTCTGGACGATCCCAATGGCGGCACTGACGGCGGCAGCCTCGCAGATGTGCTGGATGCCCCGGTTGAGGATGCCACGATCATCGTGCCGCAGACCAGCAAGCCGCCCGCGCCGCCGCCTTCCCCGTCGCCCAAACCGGCACCTGGGAAAGCAATAGAAAAGAAGGGCGGCCGCGGCGGCCTTTGGGCTGCTCTGGCGGTTCTCCTGCTACTAGGCGGCGGCGGTGCCGGCGCCTATTTCAGCGGTATGCTCGACGGTCTTATCGGACCCAGCTACCCCGAGGTGCGGCCTTACTCCCTGATTGCCGAGAAACCCGCCGACGGGCCTGTTCAGATCGTCGGCAATGTGCCTTCCGAGGCCACGCGGGACGCGCTGCTCGCTTTATCGCAGGATGCGGATCTGACCCTGGCCTCCGGCGAGATCGCGGAAACATGGGGCGTTGATGTTCTGGACACGGTGAAGCCGCTTGAGGGCCTGCGCGAATGGCGGCTGGTGATCAGCAACAACAAGGCCCGCCTTACCGGCACCACCGATGACACAAATGTCGCCGAGATGCTGAACGAGATGTTCCGCAATGGTCTGCCCGGCGCGCTCGAAGGCAAGGCCGAGATCCGCTTTGAACTGCCGATGCTGCCGGTGGCCGAAGTCATGGCGATCATGGACAGCTTTGCTGACTGCGGTCCGTTGGTGCGCGACGGCAACGGCCATTTCGACGGCTATTCCCCGACCGACCCGATCCTGATCAGCGGCCGGGTGGCCAGCACCTCGACGCGGCTGCAGTTGTTCGACGCACTGCGTGCCCTCGCACATGAGCGCCAGGTTGTGCTCGATGTGGAGGTTCTGAATGACTCTCTCTGCGTGGTGGAGCAGCACCTGCCCAAGGCTCCCTCCGGCGGTGCAGCTGTAGAATTTGCGGTCGGCGGCTCAACTGTCGAACCCAACCCCTCCGGAAGGTTCTTTGTCGGGGAAAACCCGGTGATTGACGTGGTGCTTCCGGATGACGTGACCGATGGCTACCTGACCGTTTCGATTCTGGATGTGTCGGGCAATGTATTCCACCTGCTGCCCAACATCTCCCGCTCAGACAATGCAGTTGCCAGCTTGCGCAACGGTGCCGCAGGAGCGGTGCCGGTGCGGGTGGCTTATAGCTTGGAAGAATCCGAAGCAGACGGCGGCATTGCCTTCAAAGTCGATGACAGCACTCTGGGCAAAAGTAAAATTGTGGTGCTGCATTCCACCGAGCCGCTGTTCGACGGTATGCGCCCGACATCGGAAAGCGCAGTGGGTTTTGCCGAAGCGCTGCAGGCCAGCTACGAGGCTGACTCCAGCCGCATCCGGTCGCTGGACAGCCGCATACTGGTCACTGCAAAACCCTGAAGCTGCCCCTCCCGAACAAAGCAAAAGGCCTTGGAAACCCAGCATTTCCAAGGCCTTTGCATCCCCTAAACATCCGCCGTTTCAAAGAACGTCGATCACCACGGCCGTGATGTTATCTGCCCCGCCGCCGGACAGCGCCAGCTGAATCAGCTGATCCCCGACTGTCTCCAGCGGGGCACTTCCCAGGGCATCCTCCAGAATCTGAAACGTGGCATATTTGGTCAGCCCGTCCGAGCAGATCAGAAACCGGTCGCCCGGCTCAGTGTTGCCGCGAATCTTGTCGATCTCCAGCACATCTCCCACCCCGACCGCACGGGTGATGGCATTGGAATGCGGATGCTGTTCCGCCTCGTCCCAGGTCATCTTGCCCGCCAGCACGTATTCCGCCACCGCCGAATGATCCTCGCTCAGCATCTCGATATGACCGTCACGCAGCCGGTAGATCCGGCTGTCGCCTGCCCAGAGGCCGACAAAATGCTGGTTGGCCATGATCAGCGCCGCAACTGTCGAGCCAATGGTGCCGCCGCCGCGCGCTGCGGCCTCGGCTCTGATCGCCTTGTGGGCATTCTGGATCGCATCCCGCAGCGCATGCATCCGCGCAGCCGGGTCCAGCCCCAGCGGGATCATCGCCACCGCATCGGCAATCAGGCGGCTGGCATAGTCACCAGCGTCGTGCCCGCCCATGCCATCGGCCACCAGCCAGATGTCATGCTCTGGCAGCGCAAGCACCGCGTCCTCGTTAATCTTGCGTTTCAGCCCCACATGGGTCTGCGCGGTATAGCGGTATTTGCGCAGCGGGTTTGTCATAGCGGCCGTGCCTCGCTCCAGACCGGGGCGCCAAGATCGAACAGTCCAAGCGCTCCCTGCCCTTGCGGCAATCCCGGGCACGCCATCATCCGCGGCACCCCGTCCAGCACCGCCGTCCACAGGCTGCAGCCGGACAGCCGCGCTTCCAGCAATTCTCCCGCCAAAGTCGCGGGCAGCGCCTCGGCGCCCTGAGCGCCAGTCAGCACCAGTGCCGAACCAGCAGACCGCAGCGGTGCCACCGCCCGCATATCCGGCACCGGAATAACTGCTAGAGCCTCTGCCAAGCCGTCCTTGGTCATCGTGTCCTCCAATGCATCCAGCGCCACATCCTCCAGCCGTTCGAACAGTGCACCCTCGCTCAGGTGATCCAAGGCCGCAGGCCCCGGTGTCGGCAGGGATGCAACCAGCGTCAGCGGAAACCGCCGCCCCACCCGGTCAACCGAAGGCATCATCACCCCCATCACCTTGCCTGCTCCGGCCAGTCCCGCAGGCAGCGTGAACCGCCAGATCGGCGCCGACATGTAATGCGCGTCGAACCCGGGGCCGTAGGTCCCCTGCCCGTCCAGCATAACCTGCTGCAGCCACGCATCCCAAGCCCGCACAAATCCGCCCGGAGGGCTCAGCCGGAAGAAATCCCCGACTGAGGGCATCTTACCGAATGCGCCGAAGCCCGCCATCACATCGACTTCGGGCAGCTGAATTTTGCCATCGCCGGCAAGGCGAAGGGGTTGATGACCGACCCGGACTGCAGCTCGAACAGCGCCAGTCGGCCGCCAACACGGAAATTCACCCGCCGCCGGTCGGAGACATTGGTGCGGCGCACTTCGGCGGCATCCAGCAGCCGGAACCAGGCCCAGGGCCCGTCCCGCGACATCACGTTTTCGGCGTCGCGCTTCTTGGGCAGCAGCGTGATCCGTGCCAGCCCTACCGAACCCGGCCAAGTCACCGCCACCGGAGTCGGCGCCCCAGAGCGATGATTGTACTCCACCTTGGAGCCATCGATCTCCAGCAGCACTTCCTTGGCCTTGGGGTCCAGCGCATTGACTGTGATCTGGAAATTCACAGCAGGCTGCGCGCCCCCGGCAAAGAAGGCCTCCTTGATCTCAGCCGCATACTGCATCTGCTGCAGCACTGCCTGACTGATGCCCAGATCCACATCGTTGACGCGCTTCCAGGTCCATGGCCTGCTGCGGGTATCGACATATTTCAGCAGCTGATCGTTGAAGAAGCCGTCGATCATACCGCCTGGCGAGAACAGCTTGGCAAAATCCGCCATCGCCACATCAGCCCGGGCCGAGCGGTTGAACGGATAGCGGTTGGCCAGCGCCTGCTCGCAAAACGGCAGCACCGTGGACTGCCAGCGCGCGTTGATAGATGCCCGCGTGCCCTCGGAGGTAATCCCCGAAGACCCAGCCGAAATCTGGGTCGCCCAACGGGGCAGAGGCCCACCCATACGGCTGGCGGTCTGCTGGAACTGCAGCAGCGCCTGGCCGCTTTGGCCGCCGGACGCCACGCCCGAGAAGGACATCTTGTTCAGCTCCTGATAGACGAGCTGCAACTGCCCCATCAGGTCATCCAGCTGAGAGGGCTGCCCTTCGGGCCGGTTGACCAGGCTGTACAGCCACTCGAACCGCTCCTGCACATAAGCCCCCGGCGGCTTGGCCGCCTGCCCCGGCGCATTGGTGGCCGAGCCGACCAGCGCTTCCAGCAGGATCTGACCTTGGATCGACAGGTTAGAACGCGCCTCGATCGCGGCCACGTTCTGGGCGCCCGCAGCAAGAGTACCCGCATCCAGCACCGATTTGTCTTCGTTCAGCCGGGTCTCATTGCTGACCTCGGTCAGGATGTTGACGATAGGCGAGGTCGGCCCCGACAGCACATTGGTGACTTCCACTGCGTGGGAGAGAGACTCCAACGGAATGATGTCGATATCGCCGAGCATCTGGTCATAACGGCTGATGTAGTCGTTGTAATAGAGGTCCAGCACATCGCGGCTGAGCTTCAGAAGCGCGGCTTCGTTCTGGGTCGCCTCGCTTTGCTCGCCCAGCACCCAGGCTTCGCGGTGCACCCGCTCGGCCACGCTGACCGCCTCGGGCAGGAACACATTGTGGAAGCCGTCAAAAGTGAAGATGCCTTCGATTCCATCGTTCAGCGGCTTGCCGGAACTGCGCACCAGCACCCGCTTGACAGACGGCCCGCCGACATCGGTGATCCGCCATTTCGGCAGCGCAGTGGCCTTTTGCGAGTTCAGGATGCCGTTATAGACCCGCTGCGCCAAGGGCATTTCTGACAGCAGGTTCTGCGCCTGGGCAATCAGCGGGCCATTGAGCGCAATCTCCTCCATCGGCTGCGACAGCAGCGCCGTCAGGTGGTCCATCAGATCGGCGCGCAGCTGGTTGCGGGCGATGCCGGGATAGGCGATCCGCTCCCAGTCCAGCCGCATCCATTCCTTGACCAGATCCTGGTTCATCGGCCCCTGCAGGCCCAGCATCAGATAGATCTTCAGCGATTCATAAAGCGCGTCGGGGTTGTTGATATTGCCCTCGATCTGCTGCTCCAGACGCACCAGCAGCCGTGGCAGCAAGCGCTGGTTCAATGCAGCACGGTAGGTCTGCGCGGCCTGGGTGCCGATCACTTCGCCCTGATAAAGACCATATGTCATCGCCCCATCCGGCTCCGGATCAGACAGCACCGGATTGCCAGGCATGTCGCGCAGATTGTTCAGCGCCGCCGCCACCGGCACCAGATCGGTATCGCCAATGGGGCTTGGCGGCAGCTGAGCCGCCGCCACTTGATAGCTAGAGACCTGACCTTCCGCGGTCGCAATCAGATCGGTGTTCTTGAGATAGGACCGCACCCAAAGCGCCCCCATGCCAATCGCCACCAGAATGGTTGCGGTGATCGCAATCCGCCGCGTCCAGCGGTAGCGGCGCTCGACCTTGTCGTCGGCCGAGACCAGCCCGGCCTCAGGGAACATCACACCTTCGAACAGCCGGGTCAGAAAGAACGACCGGCCGGTGCCCTGTCCCGAGCCAATCGCCTGCCGCCCGATGCCGAATGTCTGCGCCATACCCAGCATCAGCCGATCGATCGGCGTGCCTTCCTGGGTGCCGGAGGTGAAATAGATCCCCCGCAGCATCTGGCGCTGCTCATAGCGGTTGTCCTGGAACACCTCCATCAGGAAGTCCCGTGCAACACCCCGCATCGAGGCCACCTGCGCCGGGAAGCCGGCAATCAGCGCCCGGCGCTGATGGTCGGTCTCGGTCTGCATCTTCTCCAGAAGCTGGGCATTGATCTGCCCCAGCAGCAGCCCGAATTCCTCATCGAACCCGGCAATCGGCGGCTGTTCTTTCTTGCCCTTGGGCAAGGGCAGCGTGAAGCCCCAGACCTGTTCGCGGTCTTCCTTGCCAAGCGAGTCATGGAACTCCTGGAAGCCTGCAATCAGATCCGCCTTGGTGAACAGCACATAGACCGGGAAGCGCACCCCCAGCTTTTCCCTCAGCTCCGTCAGGCGGCGGCGCACGGCTGCTGCATGGCTTTTCTGAGTGATTTCATCCTGCAAGCTGAGATCCGACAGCGAAATCGCAATCAGCGCGCCATTGATCGGCTGCCGCTTGCGGTACTTCTTCATCAGCCCCAGGAAACCCAGCCAGGCGGCGTTATCCGCCTCGGCATCGCTTTCCTGGGTGGTATAGCGCCCGGCGGTGTCAATCAGCACCGCGTCATTGGTGAACCACCAATCGCAGTTGCGGGTGCCGCCGACGCCGCCAATCGCGGCCTTGCCCAGCTTCTCGGCCAGCGGGAACTGCAGGCCGGAATTCACAATCGCAGTGGTCTTACCAGCGCCCGGCGGACCGATCATGATGTACCAGGGCAGATCGTTCAGGTGCCGGCGCCCGCCCTTGGACTTGCGCAGCTCCTTCATCGCATCCTTGAACTTGCCGCGCAGCTCGCCGATTTCCTCGGACAGCACGTCATCTTCCGAGGTGTCGACGGCCTCGGCGATCTCTTCGGTCATCTCCTTGTCTTTGCGGCGGCGGCGCCAAAAGATCAGGCCGATGATGAGGAAATATAAGAACCAGATCACCCCGATGGTGATCAGCCGCGACATCACGCTGTCGAAGGGGCGCCATTCATCGCCGCCAATAAAAGGCGCGAAATACCACACGCAGGCCGACAGCGCCAACGCCAGCAGCATCAGAACGGTGTAGATCGACCGGAACAGGGGAAAGATATAACGGCGGATCATCCTTCAACCTCCTGAACCAGCAGGATTTCGATCCTGCGGTTCTTGGCCCGCCCTGCGCGGGTGCTGTTGTCTGCAATCGGTTCCTTGTCGGCGCGGCCCTCGGCCGACAGCCGGTCCGGATCTGTCATCACCCTGGCCATGCCGGCCATCACCGACTTCGCCCGCGCCAGCGACAGCGCCATGTTGGACGGGAAGCGGGATGAACGGATCGGGATATTGTCCGAGTGTCCGGCCACAATGATCTTGCCCTTTTCGTCATTCAGTGCCTCAGCCACACGGTTTACCGGACCCTCGAATTTTTGGCTCAGCTGATCCGAGCCCGAGCCGAACATGCCGGATCCGGTCAGCCGGATAATCAGCGTATTGCCCTTTTGGAAGACCTGCACGATGCCTTCCTTGATTTCCGGCTCCAGGAAGCCCGAAACCTTGGCGATCTGTTCCTCGGTCGTCGGTGCCGGCGGCGGCGGCGGCGGCGGCGGCGCACGCCGTTCCAGCTCCACCTTCGGCCCGCTGTCCACAATCGTCAGCTGCCCCACCACATTCTCGGTCTGGTTCGACAACAGCCAGCTGAGGGCCAGGAACTGCAACGCCAGCACTGCAATCGTCGCTGCCATGGTGATCCACACCAGCCGCCAGACCGACAGCGCCTTGAACGGCTTGACCAGGCCTTCCCAATGGGGTGACAGGTCCCGCTCCACTGGTCCACGCTGATTGCGGATGATCCGGGCCAGCGCGCCGCGGATCTGCAGGTGCTTTTCCGATCCGCCCTGTTCGACACGAAGGCGGCCCTCGAACCCCAGCGACAGGCACATGTAGAGGAACTCGAGCATGTCGATATTGCCGCCCGGCTCCTTCTCCAGCCGCGCCAGGAGGTCATAGAAACGGTCGCCGCCGACCACTTCGCGGTGGAAGGTCGCCACCATCGACTGCAGCCCCCACGAGGACTGACCGCCCCAAGGCGTGTTCAGCACCACATCGTCCAGCGTCGCACACAGCGCATAGCGCGCGATCTTCACGGTCTGCGCAGCAATCCCCGCCTGCAGGGCGCGGTTCTCGAACGCGCGCACCTCGGCCACCACGCTTTTGCGCAAAGCATCCGGGTCCATATGCTGCGCCCGGTTGCGGATGCGGGAAATCAGCGCAAACAAGGTCGAGGCACAGGCCGTCAGCTGGTTCATCCCCGTCAGCGCCATCTTCGGCGCCTTCGGTCCGCCTGCCGCGGCCTGCGGTTTCGGGGCCGCCGCCTGCGGCACGCCATAGGCGTCCAGTGCTGGTTCAGCCGGAGCTGCGGGCTGTTCCGCGCCCGGCTGCGCTGCGGGGGTCTCCGGCTGCTGCATCGGCGCAGCCGAGCGCCGTCCGCCCGGGTTCGGCTTGATCACCGTCTTGTCGGTATCCCCCGGTTCGGCAAAGGGATCGTCATAATCAGCCATCTCAGCGCCTTCCCTTATGCATTACGGATCGCCCACAGCTCCATCTTGAGCCCTGGATACTGCCCCGACACATGCACCGCGATGCCGCCCGAAGTGGTCATCTTGCGCCAATAAGGGCTGTCCGCATCCATCTCGAAATAAACCACGCCGGAATGATACGGGATCTGCCGCGGCGCCACCGGCAAGGGCCGCAGGGTAATCCCGGGCAGGGCCGAATTCACCAGCTGGCGGATTTCCTCAACCGGACCGATCTTGGCCTGGCCCGAGAAATGCTTGCGCACATCCTCGGCCGGAATATCGGCGCTGACCGCCAGCACAAAGCCTGCGTTGCCCAGCAGTTTGCGGTCGGCAATGACCCCCACCGAGATGCCGTATTTGCGCGCTTCCAGCTTGATCGGAATCGCGGTCTGTTCCAGCACCGAGCTCAGATACTGGCGCAGAACCCGGATCACCGGCGCAAAGCATTCTGCCAGATTGTCATGGGTATAAGGCGGGAACTCCGGCGCTTGCTTTTCGGTGGACATGAACACCGACAGTTCGCCGGCCAGCCCGGTGCAGATGGTGAACAGCCGTTCGGGATGCAGATTCTCGATGTTCCGCAAATGACGCACCTGCGGCAGCATCCGGTTCACCACCGCCAGCAGCATGAAGTCCGACACATCCGCCACCCCGCGGGCGCCGCCCGCCTCGGACAGGCGGCCCGCCAGGGCCTCCATCCGGTGCGCCAGCAACCCTTCCAGCTCACGCAGGAAGCCGCCCAGGGCCAGCGATGCGCGGATATCCAGGCAAGAGGGAATGAAGGCCTGATCCAGCACGATTTCCTTGTCGGGGCGCACCTCGATGATGCGCGCCACCGGCACTGCCAGCAGGTCAGCCAGATCATCCACCTCCAGCGCAAACTGCAGGCGCATCTTGCCCACGTCCAGCTCCACCGGCTTGCGTTCGGTTGAGGTCACATCGGTCACCTCCACCTTGTCGGGGCGCAGGCGGCTGGCCGAGCGCTCCGCGCCGCTGAGATCCACCTCGGTCGCGCCCTGGCGGCGCTGCGGCACGGTCAGGTAAACGATGCAGTCTTTCACAGTGGTCGGCACTTCCATCGCCGGCGGGTGCGGATCCGCCATCGGCACCCGGAACACCGTTCCGTCATGGGTCAGTCCTTCGCAGGACTTCACTGCAAACTGGCCGATCTTCAGCGCCTCGTGGTCGATCTCCAGACCGTTCACACCCCAGGCATAGGGGTTCAGCCGCCGCGCCAGCCCGCTGATCAGCGCCTCGTTATACCGGTCGGACTGCTGGAAGTGATGCGGCTGCAGAAACAGCCCCTCCGTCCAAAGTACCTTACTGTCCCAGGACACCGGGATCTCCTCTCACTTGCAGGCACGCGCCGGAAGCGCGCACGCTTATCCGTCTTTCAGCCTGTCCAGCTGATCCTTGTAGGCACGCGCAAATTCGCGGCTGAACAGGTCGTGGAAATCATTCTCAGCCTGGTCGGAAATCTCCGCATAAAGCTGTTCGTAAACATCCCAGTACTGGGCCTTCTTGCCGCGCAGCAGGCCGCTGAAGCCGCCCTTGGTCTCGATCTGGCCTTCCAGCGCCTTCGGATCGAGGCGTTTCAAAACACCCTTCAGCGCGGCCTCCATGCCCGTGACCATGGCCACCTCATGCGCCTTGATATCCTTCAGCGCTTCCTCTGCCGCCGTTTCCGGGCTCAGGTAGCCTTTGGTCGTGGGGCGCACCATCGCCTCAATCGCCTGGTCCGGTGTGATCGAGAACTTCAGCGGGTTGTTTCCCCCCGCCGAGATCATCGTCTGTTCGATCCTGAACTCCGACTTGATCGAGGTCCGCGTCATCAGGATTTCGCGCAGCCCCGTGACCAGAGTTTTCATCACCCGGCCCATGCGCCCCATTGTGCTGGCGTGATCGGCCTGCCCGATGCTGACGTCTGCCCCCAGTCCTTTCAGAAAGGCGGCAACAGCCTCTTGTGATTCCGCTGATGCCGGCGCGGCCGGGGCAACGGTTTTTTCAGCTGCTTCGGCTGCATCCTGAATCGGTGGGATTTCCGGCGGAGGTGCGGGAGGAGCCTCCTGCGGCGGTGCTGCAGGCGGCATCTCCGGCGGCGGCGCCGGCACTTCGCGCGGCGGCGGCACCGGCTGCGGATCAGGTGCGGGCGCCGGAGTTTCCGGTTCACCGATACCCGATAGGAAATCGTCGTCCCAGTCATCCGGGATCACGTTCGACTGTGCGGCCGGGGCAGCAAACCCGTCCGAAGCGCTGGGGTTGTGATGCGGAAGGCTTGCTCCTTCGCCCTCGCGCCCGTCACTGGCCTTCTGAAAGAACGGATCCTCTTCCTCGCCCATCGGCGGCAGCAGCTCGTCAATCGGGTCAACAGGATTAAGCTGCGCGGGGCCCGTCGGCCCCTCGCCCAGCAAATCGTCCAGGAAATCTCCGCCCGGTCCTGCGTCTTCCAGCAGCTGCAAAGGATCCGGCGCATTGGCCGCCACCCCGTGCGAAACCGGCGCCTGTGCCGCTGGCGCTGCGATCATATCCACCTCGGCCAGATCATCGCGAATCTCCACCACCAGCTCATAATTGCCGATGCACAACACATCGCCATTGTTGAGCGGCGTCGGCGTGCGGCCCAGAGGAATCTTGGAGTAGTTCAGAAAAGTGCCGTTCGAGCTCAGATCGACCACCACCACATTGCCGTTGTGGTCCTCGATCACACAGTGGTTGCGCGCCAGCTGCTGATCCGGGTCCGGCAGCACCAGATCACAGCTGGCACCCCGCCCCACCGTGAGACTCGGCCCCCGCATCGGAACAGGGGCCGCATCGCCGGGCATGGCGCCCGAGCTTTGAAATTTCAGTGTCACACCCATGCCTGGGCTTATCCTCCCACCAGAACAGTGAATTCACCTTTGACAACCATGCCGCCGCAGGCTGTGTTGTCGAGAATCCGCGCCGCTGGCATGTTGTTGATCAGCACCGTCGCCGAGCCCTTGATGATCGGGTGCGGCGCGGGCGCCGCGGTGCACATGTCCCCCAGGCGCGCAGCGGGCAGCTTGGCCACCAGCACGGTCACCGCGCAAGGCGGCAGGATCGGTGTCGGCACCGGCAGAACCGGCGGTGGCGGGGTGGAGGGCAGCATGCAGGCATGCAGATCCGTCACCCGGGCCTGTGGCATTCCCATAACTTACATCCTCCCCTTATTCCTGCGCGGCATGCATCGGGACTTCGATCACCTGCCCCTTGCCACCGCGTGCAATATCCAGCGCGCGTTCGACCAGAACGCCGCCGTGTTCTTCAAACTTATCAGACAATTGACCCAAGGCCACCATATTCATGGCAAAGGCAGCCGCCTCAGAGGCTCCTGCCGGGGCAGGATATTGATTCAATTCTCCGGGTCCGAGCGTTCCGGCGGCGTAGAGCACCGCCAGTGCGCAATTCACCGTGTCGTCATCCACATAGGCATGGTCCAGGGTGATCCGCGCCTTGTCGCGGTTTTCCTCGGATGGCTCGAACACCCAGGCCTCAGATGCGGTCAGCGAGGCCGGGTCCTTGTCCGAACGCGGCCCGATGTAGTCGCGCGCCGCAAGGCAGGCCCACCATACCCGCTCGCGCGGCGGCAGCAGCACCGCGAGTGTCCGCAACAGATCCACCAGGGCTCCCTTGCGGTCCAGTTCTTCAAGCACCGCGCCTGCCTGCGCCGTGGGCGGCACCTCCAGCGGTGTTTTCAGGATGACATTTGCCCGCGACAGCAGCTTCGCCACCGGGTCCGTGGGCATTTTCACCAGCTTTTCAAATCTTGCCGACATCTGCACCACCTAGTTGATCATCGTGAGGCCGCCCTTCAGGGTCAGCATCGCGTCGCCTTTAACGGTGGTCATCGGCGCTTTGGCCTCAACCATACCGGTGCCTTCGATCTTGATCATCGGCCCCTTGATGGTCACACCCGAGTTGTCGATCTTGACCGAAGATGCACCCACGGTCAGCTTGATCTCCTGGCCCGCGCTCATAGCGATCTTGCCTGCGGTCACATCCACGGTGAGATTGCCCAAGGACACGGTCTCCGAGTGATCCCCTTTGGCAATGGTTTCGGTCAGGTTGCCGGTATCCACATCCAGCGTCATATTGCCGGTCTGGATGTTTTCGGACTTGTCGCCTGTCTCCACAACTTCGGTGCGGTCGCCTTGATGCACGGTCTCCGTCATGTGCTGCTGAACCGTGAACACATAGCTCTTTTCATCCGCCGAAGTGACTTCGGGGTCGGGCGCATCCATGCCGACAGTCACCGTCGAGCGGTCCTTGACCAGCATCTGGTGATCCTTCTCGGCCTGCACGCGCATCAGTTCGCTGTCTTTCTTGTCGTCGAACATCAGCTCGTTATAGCCGCCGCCGCCCTTCGAGGAATTGGTCTTGATACCCAGCTGGGTCTGATCGTCGGGGTAGGTATAGGGCGGCATGGTTTCTGCGTTGTAAAGCATGCCGGTGCAGATCGGCCGGTCCGGGTTGCCGTCCTCAAACTGGATCACAACCTCCTGGCCCATCCGCGGAATGGCCACCATGCCCCAGTTCTTGCCGGACCAGGGCGTCACCACCCGCACAAAGCAGGACGAGGTCTCGTTCTTCTTGCCCTCCCGGTCCCAATGGAACTGGATCTTGATCCGGCCGTGCTCGTCGGTCCAAATCTCTTCGCCGCTTTTTCCGACAACAGTTGCTGTCTGCAGGCCCTGCACTTCCGGCCAAGGCGTCACCAGCGGCGCCCGGTACTGATCCGCCTTCAGAATGGCCGAGAAGGTCGACGCATAAACATCGTGCTCCATCTCCTCGGGCACATCCATGTTCTTCGCCTTGATATCCCGCCGCATCGCTCCTTTGGCCGCGGTTTTCTTGGCCATCTGGCTTTCCCGCTCGCCATAGTCCCAGGCCACTTTGACATGGTGCTCGGCATTGATGACCAAGTATTCCTTGTTGTTCTCCTTTACCGGGTGCTCCTTCATGGTGAAGGTATTGCCGGTGACCAGCGTCGGCACGCTGGAGGCCCCGCGCCAGGTGATATGCCTGATCGCTTCCGCTTCCATCTGCACCCGGGCAAGCTTGGTTCCCAGGCCCGAATTCTTCCGGTAGTGGCCCTGGTAATCGTAGACTTCGTAATCTTTGAAGGAATGCTTGCCCTTCTGAATCGAAGACGTCGCCTTCAGATCCGCCGAAGGCGTCAGGAAATCAAAGTCATTCAGCGTGACCTTGCCCCGGGTGATCCGCTCATCCTTGGCCCATTCCGAGATATGCTCCTCACGCCGCCGGTCGCTGTCGTCGCGCGAGTGGAACTCGACATCCGCCCCGCCTTTGATCGGGGTATGGCCGCCGACACCATCGCACAGCACCAGCTTTTCAATTGCGGTGTCGCCAGCAACGCTGTCGAAGTAGAAGTAAATCCCCTCTTCCTCCATCAGCCGGCACAGGAAGGCATAGTCGCTTTCGCGGTACTGCAGGCAATACTCCCGCTTCTCATAGGAATCGCTCAGCTTGTCCGAGAAATCGCTGAATCCGTATTCCCCGAACAGCTGCTTGATGATCTCCACTGTGGTCTTGTCCTGAAACACCCGCAGGTCGGCTGTCCGTGTCAGCATCCAGAACCACGGGCGCACCTCGGCCACATACATCTCGTAACCGTTGCGGAAGCCCAGGTATTCGACCGAGATGCACATGCCGTTGAACTGATGCTCCGTCTCCTGGCGCATCACATGCACGTTCATCTGCTTGCCGACCAGTTCCTCCAGCTTGGGCTGCTTCTTGGTCGCTGCAAATTCGATCGTGGTTTCGGTGAGCTTGCTTAACCCCTCACGCACAATCGCCCGGCTCATCATCAGGCCGTCGGTGGAATATGTCCCCGACATCCAGGCGAGGTCGTTTTCATGGCCCTTGCTTACAACCATGGTTCCTCCTTTCCGCGAAGGGAACCGGGCCGGAAATCACCGGCGGTGTTCTCAAACATTCGCATCATAAATCATCCAAAAGCGCGGCGAGCTCCGCATCCATTTCGTCGTCGCCATCATCGTCATCATCGTCGTCATCCCCAAACGACGACAAAAGGTCGTCCAAATCATCAAGGCCGCCGTCATCACCATCATCGCCTCCGAGATCAAGATCATCCAGGCCGAGATCATCGTCATCATCGCCTCCCAGATCCAAATCAAGGTCATCGTCATCATCGCCGCCCGCCGGCGGCTTGGGCTTCGGCAAACCGCGCGGGTCCGGCGGCGAAGGCTCAGGCGCCGGCAAACCGGTCCATGGCCCCAGAATTTCGCTGCCCTTCAACGAGTTGAAGGACGTCAGCCGCACCTCGTCCCGCCCCTTGACCGCGCTCACTGCCATGAACCCGCGCTCCTGCGCCAGCGCGATCTTGTCCAGATCGATATTGCGCTCGGTGCAGGGCAGCGCCACTTGGTCGCCGAACTTGTCGTTCACATAATGATAGGGCATTTCGCCCAAAGACATGATCTTGCCCAATTGCAGAGATGGCCCGTTCTCGGAGAACGACCGTCCCAGCAGGATCGCCACCAGCACCACAGGATTGGCCCAGAGCATGCCCTTAAGGCCCTCAGTCTCAGTGAACTCCTCAAAGTCGAACTCATAGCATGGCTCGGTCTTCTCGCCGTAAGGCCTGCGCAGCAGGAACCGCGGGCTGACCAGCCCCAAATGCCCTGCCTCTGCCATGCCCTGCAGCGTATCCCAGGCCTCAGCCACCAGCTTGGGCCGCTCTGCCTTGGGCGTCTTCAGGAACTCCGGCGAGATCGACGCAAAGAAAGGCGCATCCACATGCGCCGCAACCCGCGCAACCCGGCCCAGCAGCTCCGCATGCGGCGGCGTCTCTTCAAACTGATACATGCCGATCAGTGCCGAATAACCGCCGCGGCCGTTTTCTTCGTCCAACGGCTCCTCTGTCAGCAGCCGCACAAAGCCGGTTTTCGACAAGTCTTCTTCTGCCGCCAGATCCGCCGCCAGTTCCTCCGCCGAGATGTCATAAAGCATCACGTCCAGCGTATCGTCCGCCTCGATCGAGCGCGCCATCAGATCGAGCGAGCGCCACTGCGCCTCAACCGACTGGAACTCCGGGTGATGCAGCACCAGCCGCATCGCATCCGACAAGGCCTCATCCACCGCCTTTTGCATCGCAGTAACATCCGGGTCCGGCAGCGCCCGGATATGAGGACCAACGACGCGCGCCAGCAATTCCTCCACCGGCGTCGCCGAGCGCGGTGAAATGCCGGTGTCTTTGATCAGCTGCTGAAACGCACTCAGCCGCTTGTCGGCCGGCATTGCATTCCCGGCCGAGGTCCGCTTCGGCGCCCGCGCCTTGGTGCCATACTTTTCCGCCCAGGCCTTCAGCGTGTTTGCCGCATGATCCGCCGTTGCGCCGCTCTGCAGCTGTTTGCGCAAGCCCACCAATTCCGAAAACAGCTCAACGTTTTCATAAAGCTCATCCGGGTGCAGCCCGTCCAAATCCTCCAGCTTCACCGCAATCCCGGCACCATCCTTGCCGATTGGCAAAACCAGCTCGGTGGCAAAGCTCTCGATCACATCCTCAACCGTGTCAGGGTCCAGCAGGATCGCCTTGCGCGACGCCAGTTCGTCGCCGGTTTCCAGCTGCCCCTTGGCCGCGCGGCCGCTGAAATCCCCCAGCACCGCCAGCCGGAAGCGCTTGCGCTGCAGCTTCGCGGGTTCGGGCCGGTCGGCGCTCATGGTGCCATAGGCAAACTCCGGCTCCTCGGAAGCTGCTGCCCCGGCTGCTTCAACCGCTGCAGGCTCCTCGCCGCCGTCACCCAAATCACCCAGCAAGGAATCCAAGTCGTCACCGCCGGCACTTTCATCCTCGCCGCCCAGATCGCCGAGCAATGCGTCAAGATCGTCTCCCCCTGCATCCTCCCCTGTGTCATCCTCACCGCCCAGATCGCCCAGCAACGCATCCAGATCGTCACCGCCAGCATCTCCGGCGTCCTCGTCATCACCATCCGGACCGCCAAGCAGATCATCCAGGTCGAGGTCGCCGCTGTCATCGCCCATCAGGTCGTCCAGATCCGAGTCCGCATCCCCCAGGCCGCCCAGCAGCGCATCGAGATCCTCCTCGGCACGCTCCTCATCCGCGGCTTCCTCGGCCTCCGCTTCCTCGCCCAGCCCAGTCAGCAGGTCATCCAGATCGCTGGCATCTTCGCCGCTGCCCAAGTCGCCCAAAAGGTCATCCAGGCTCGCGTCCTCGTCCCCGCCCGCATCCTCGTCATCCAGGCCGCCAAGAAGATTGTCCAGATCACTGCCTGTGTCCGTATCTTCTTCTGTGTCTCCGGACTCGTCCAATCCGCCAAGCAAGGCGTCCATATCATCGCCGCTATCGTCCTCAGCTGCCGCTTCTTCCGGCTCGCTCAGCAAGGCATCCAGATCATCCCCGGCGCCCTCTTCGGTCAAATCCCCAAGCAGGCCGTCCAGATCATCCCCATCCTCAGAATCATCTTCAGCTTCAGCAGCGGCCAAACCCTCCAGCACAGCGCTGGCCGTATCCTCCTCAGCTTCTTCCGGTTCATCGCTTCCAAGATCCGCCAGCAGATCATCCAGACCGCTGTCTTCAGCTTCTTCCTCAGAAGGCGCATCCAGCGTATCGAGCGCGGCACTCAGATCATCGGCGTCGTCTTCTTCAACAACCTCATCCAGCCCGCCAAGGATCGAATCGAGATCGCTGCCGGCGTCTGCGTCCTCCTCCGGCTGCGCTTCCGCAAGCCCGGCCAGAACGTCATCAGAGGCATCAGCTTCATCCTCTTGTTCAGGCACCTCAAGGCTGTCCAACGCTGCCGTCAGATCCTCACCGGAGTCTTCTTCTTCATCAAGGCCACCCTCAAGCAGGCCTTCCAGCACATCGTCAGAGCCGTCGTCCGCCTCTTCCTCAACCTCAACCGACGCCAGGCTTTCCAACGCTTCTTCGGCAGCCCCCCCAGCCTCTTCCTCTACTGGCTCTTCGTCCAGAAGCCCGCCCAGGACATCGTCCAGGCTGTCGTCCTCAACCGTGTCTTCCACAGCAGCTTCCGCAAGGCTCTCGAGTGCAGCAGCGGCATCTTCGCCCTCTTCTTCCTCTGCAGGACCGGCATCAGCCAGCCCGCTCAGCACATCGGAAACATCCTCCTCCCCGGCCGTATCCTCGTCCAGATCCAGCTCGGCGAGGCCTTCCAGAATGTCCGAGTGATCCTCTGCAGCCGCCTCTGCCACTTCAGTCGCCGCCAAGCTTTCCAGCGCCGCCGCGGCGCTGTCATCGTCCTCGCCGTCCCCGACTTCGAGCGAGGCCAGGTCATCCAGAACCGAATCCTTCCCGTCATCGTCATCCGCTTCCGGCACATCCACGGCCGCCAGGCTTTCCAAGGCGGCACCGGCCGTGTCTTCCTCTGCGCTGTCTTCCGGAACCTGCTCCACCAGATCGTCCAGAATGCCGGAATGATCTTCCGGCTCCGGTTCTTCCACTTCTGCAGCAGCCAGACTTTCCAACGCGGCCCCCGCGGCATCATCGCCTTCTTCCTCAACCTCAACCGAAGCCAGATCGTCCAGGACCGAGGTGTGATCCTCTTCTTCCGCAGCCTCCGGCACATCGACAGCCGCAAGGCTCTCCAGGGCCGCCCCCGCAGCATCGTCTTCCGCGTCCTCTTCAGGCGCCTGTTCGGCAAGCCCGTCCAGCACGCCGGAATGATCTTCTTCCGCCGGCTCTTCGACCTCCACCGAAGCCAGGCTTTCCAACGCATCGTCCGCTGCGGTGTCTTCCGCCTCCGCCACTTCGGTTTCCACCAGCGCATCCAGCACTCCGGAGTGATCCTCCGGCTCAGTGTCCTGCACCTCTACCGACGCCAAGCTTTCCAGAGCCGCGGCCGCAGCACCATCGTCTTCCTCTTCTGCAGCTTCCTGCGCGGCAAGGCCCGCCAGAACCTCGCCGGAGGTATCCTCTTCCGCCGGCTCCGCAACCTCCGCCTGTGCCAGCCCCTCCAGAACCGAGCCGGTCTGGTCTTCCTCCTCGCTGTCCGGAACTTCGGCCGCAGCAAGAGAGGCCAGCGCCTCACCTGCGGTATCTTCCTCTTCCGCATCATCCGGTGCGGAAGAGCTCAGATCCGCAAGGACATCTGCGGAGCCGTCCTCAACATCCTCTTCCACAGGTTCCGCCGCCCGCAGCCCCTCAAGAACAGAGCCCGAGGCATCCTCCGCTTCCGCCTCTTCCGGTTC
>JBFOLS010000241.1:0-7855 GCA_040830225.1 Leisingera sp. | reverse complement strand
GCTTTTGTGCACCCAGGTGCAGGGGGTCGTGGCGCGTTCCACCGACCGGCGCGCTGACTGGCAGCTGCCCCTGCGCGGCGCCAAGGTGGTGCAAAAGGGGTTCAGCCCGGAGGAAGCGCTGCTGCCGCTGCCGCGCAGGGTCTATGACGGCTACCGGCTGCTGCAGGAATATTTTGCGATGCCCGAGCGGTTCCGCTTTGTCGAGCTGCAGGGGCTGAAGGCGGGACTGGATAAATCTGCGGGCAACGAGGTGGACCTTTATATCCTCCTGCGTGAGGGGATGCCGGAGATTGCCCCCATTGTGGTGCCGGAGGTGTTCCAGCTGAACGCAGTGCCGGCCGTCAACCTGTTCGAGAAACGCTGCGACCGGGTGCGGATTGCGCCGATCGACACCGAGCACCACGTGATCCCGAACCGCACCGCCGGCCTGGATTTCGAAGTTTACGCGCTGCAAAGCGTGGTGGGGATCAGCGGCGAGGGCGAGGATGATGTGGTGTTCCGCCCGTTTTATTCCGCCAATGATTTCACCGCGGCGGGCGAAAGCCACCCGGCCTATTACACCATCAAGCGGCGGATGCGGCAGCGGTCTGAGAAGGAACGCCTGCGCGGGGTGAGGAGTTCTTACCTGGGATCGGAAGTGTTCCTGACGCTGGTGGACCGGGCGCAGGCGCCGTACTCGTCCGGGCTGGAGCAGCTGGCGGTCAATGCGCTGTGCACCAACCGCGATCTGCCGATGCTGCTGGCCACCGGCAGCGACGACGTGTTCCAGCTGCCCGAAGGCGGACCGGTGACAAAGGTGACCCTGCCGGTGTCGCCCACCCGTCCGCATCCGACGCTGGCGCAGGGGGATACCGCTTGGCGGCTGATCTCGCATCTGAGCCTCAACTACGTGTCGATTGCAGAGACCGGCAAGGGCCAGTCGGCGGAGGCGCTGCGCGAGCTGGTCGGGCTCTATGCACCGTTGGGCGACCGGGTGACGGAAAAGCAGCTTGAGGGGATCCTGTCGGTCGGTGCACGGCCCATCGTGCGGCGGATGAGCGATGAAATCCTGTCGACGGCAGTGCGCGGCCTGGAAATCACCCTAGGCTTTGATGAGAGCTTTTTTGAGGGCAGCAATATCTATGCGCTGGGGGCCGTGCTGGAGCGGTTCTTCCGCGGCTATGCCAGCATCAACTCATTCACGGAGACAGTCCTGTCGACTGAAAAACGCGGGGAAATTGCCAGATGGCGACCGGAAAAGGGCCTCGGCCGGATGATCTGAGCCTGTATGGCCGGCTGGCCATGGAGCCTGAAAAACATCACGTTTTTCAGGCCCTCCGGGTATTGGAGGCGCATTTCAGCGACGCCCCTCGCCTTGGTGAAAGCCGCCGCCCGCGCGAGGACATGCTGCGGTTGGGGCAGGAGGCGGAACTGGCCTTCCCGCCATCGACCATCGCTGATTTCAAACCGGCGGAGGGCGGCAAGCCCGCAGTTTTGACCAACCGCTTCTTTGGCCTGTTCGGCCCGCAAGGCCCATTGCCGCTGCATCTGACCGAGTACGCCCGCGACCGCAAACGCAACCACCGCGATCCGACGCTGGTGGGCTTTGCCGACATGCTGACGCACCGGATGATGAGCCTGTTGTACCGGGCGTGGACGCAGGGCTCGCCGGCGGTGAGTTTCGACCGGGCTGACGATCCGATGGCACGCAAGGTTGCGTCGCTGATCGGCTATAACGGGTTCAAGTTCGGCGACCGGGACGACATGCCGGATCTGGCCAAGCTGCATTTTGCCGGCCACTTGGCTAAGGGGGCGAAGAACCCGGAGGGTTTGGTTTCGATCCTGTCGGCGTTTTTCGAGGTGCCGGTTTCGCTTGAGGAATATGTCGGCAGCTGGCTGGAGCTTGAGCCGGATGACCGCTGGGGCCTGGGTTATGGCGGGCTGGGGCAGACCACCTCCATCGGCGACAAGGTCTGGAGCCGCTCGGCCAAGTTCCGCATCCGCATCGGACCGCTGAAGCTGGAAGATTACGAACGGCTTTTGCCTGGCGGCGAAGCCTTGAAGCGGTTGCGCGCGATTGTGCGGTCTTATGCCGGCGATTTCCTGGATTGGGATGTGAACCTCGTCCTGGCCGGCGACGAGGTGCCGCGCGCCTCTTTGGGCGGCAGCACACGGCTGGGGCATACCAGCTGGGTGCGTTCGCGCCCGGACCCGGAGGCGGACCAGCCGGACGTGAATGATTTATACCTGTACCCGGGATTAGGCGCCGGGCTTGAAGAGCGAGTAGAGGGAGGGATTTGAGATGACCGAGATCAGCCGCGTGGCGCTGTTTGGCAAGCTGAACAAACTGGGATACCAGGCCGTTGAAAGCGCAACCGTGTTCTGCAAGATGCGCGGGAACCCCTACGTTGAACTGGTGCATTGGATGCACCAGCTGCTGGCCCAGCAGGACAGCGACATGCACCGGATCATCGAGCACTACAAGCTGGACCCCGGCAAGATCGCGACCGAGATGACCCGCGCCTTGGACATGCTGCCGCGCGGGGCCTCGACGATTTCCGACCTCTCGGACCACCTGATGGACGCGATGGAACGCGGCTGGGTCTGGGGCTCGCTCTTGTATTCTTCCGGTCAGGTCCGCAGCGGGCACTTGCTGCTGGGCATGCTGAAGACGCCTGCGCTGCGCAATATCCTTTCCAACATGTCGCCGGAGCTGGCCAAGATCGGCGCCGATGATCTGGCAGACAATTTCCATGACGCCACCGATGGCTCGCCCGAAGAAACCCTTGGCGCGCAGGATGGCTCCAATGTGACCGGCGGCGGTGCCGAGCCGGGCGAGGCCTCAAGCGCGATGGCTCCGGGTGCCATGGGCAAGGGCGAGGCGCTGGAGCAGTTCTGCACCGACCTGACCGCCCAGGCCAAGGCGGGCGAGATCGACCCCATCGTGGGCCGTGACGAGGAGATCCGCCAGATCGTCGACATCCTGATGCGGCGCAGGCAGAACAACCCGATCCTGACCGGCGAGGCCGGGGTGGGCAAAACCGCGGTGGTCGAGGGCTTCGCGCTCAGGATCGCACGGGGCGATGTGCCGCCGGCGCTGGCGGATGTGCGGCTCTTGGTGTTGGACGTGGGACTGCTGCAGGCCGGTGCCAGCATGAAAGGCGAGTTTGAAAACCGCCTGCGCCAGGTGATTGAAGAAGTGCAGGCGAGCCCGGTGCCGATTGTGATGTTTGTCGATGAGACCCACACGCTGGTTGGCGCAGGCGGCGCGGCAGGCACCGGCGATGCGGCCAACCTGCTGAAGCCGGCGCTGGCGCGCGGCACTCTGCGCACCATCGGCGCCACCACCTGGGCCGAATACAAGAAATACATCGAGAAAGACCCGGCACTGACCCGCCGCTTCCAGGTGGTCAAGGTGGATGAGCCGGGTATTCCGAAGGCCATTCTGATGATGCGCGGCATTGCCTCGATGCTGGAAAACCACCACCGGGTGCAGGTGCTGGATGAGGGGATCGAGGCGGCGGTCAGCCTGTCGGCCCGCTATATCCCGGCGCGGCAGCTGCCGGATAAGTCGGTGAGCCTGCTGGATACGGCCTGCGCGCGTGTTGCGGTCAGCCAGCATGCGGTGCCGGCCGAGGTGGACGACAGCCAGCGCCGGATCGAGGCGCTGACCACCGAGCTGGAGATCATCGGCCGCGATGAGACCGCCGGCTATGAGGTCGCCGACCGGCGCGAGGCCGTGGAGGCTGCCAAAGCCGCCGAAGAGGAACGGCTGGCCGGGCTGACCGAACGCTGGGACAAGGAAAAGGCGGTTGTGCAGGACATCCTCGACCTGCGCGCCAAGCTCCGGGAGGGAGCCGCGCCAGTGGACGCTCCGGCTGATGCTGGGGAAGACGGCGCAGAGGCCGCCGCCGATAGCCCGCTCACAGAAGACGAACGCGCGGAACTGATGCAGCAGCTGAAGGACAAGAATGCCGAGCTGGACACCCTGCAGGGCGACTCGGCGCTGATCCTGCCGATTGTCGATCACCAGGCGATTGCCAGCGTGGTCGGCGACTGGACCGGCATCCCGGTCGGCCGCATGGTCAAGGATGAGATCGAGACCATTCTGAACCTGGAGGAGCATCTGGCCAAACGGGTGATCGGCCAGGACCACGCGATGAAGATGATCGCGAAGCGCATTCAAACCAGCCGCGCGGGGCTCGACAATCCGAACAAGCCGATTGGTGTGTTCATGCTGGCCGGCACCTCCGGTGTCGGTAAGACTGAAACCGCGCTGGCGCTTGCTGAGGTTCTTTATGGCGGTGAGCAGAATGTCATCACCATCAACATGTCGGAGTATCAGGAAGCCCATACGGTCAGCTCGCTGAAAGGCGCGCCTCCCGGCTATGTCGGTTACGGCGAGGGCGGGGTGCTGACCGAGGCAGTGCGGCGCAAGCCGTATTCCGTTGTGCTGCTGGATGAGGTCGAGAAAGCGCACCCGGATGTGCATGAGATCTTCTTTCAGGTCTTTGACAAGGGTGTGATGGAAGACGGCGAAGGCCGCGTCATCGACTTCAAGAACACGCTGATCCTGCTGACCTCCAATGTGGGTACCGAAACGATCATGGACCTGTGTTCCGACCCCGAGCTGATGCCGGACCCGGAAGGCATGGCCAAGGCGCTGCGCGAACCGCTGCTGAAAGTGTTCCCGCCGGCGCTGCTGGGGCGTTTGGTGGCGATCCCCTATTACCCGCTCAGCCCGGAGATGATCGGCGAAATCACCAAACTGCAGCTGGGCCGGATTCAGAAGCGGGTGCAGGAAGCGCACGATGTGCCATTCGAATATACCGACGGGGTGGTCGAGGAGATCGTCAACCGCTGCCAGGAGCTGGACTCGGGCGGGCGGATGATCGACGCGATTGTCACCAACACCATGCTGCCGGAGATTTCAAACGAGTTCCTGCGCCGCCTGATGGAAGGCGGGGAAATCCAGAAAGTCGCTGTGGACGTCAAGGACGGAGAATTCACGTACGGATTTGATTAATCGCGCTAGAAAGTGATGAGTTAGGGGGAAATCCTATGGTAAAACATGTTGTTATGGATCTGAAGAACCTGGACATAAAGGTGTCCGGGCTGGAAATGGTCGAGCCGCCGAAACTGTCGTTCAAGGTGGTGGTGGAGCTCGACAAGAAGATGGAGAAGGGGGTCGAGAAAGACCCGCTTCTGCAGCAGGAGTTCCATTCCGGCGCCAGCGAAGTGCTGGAGCAGACCAAGGCGACCATTGAGAAGAAGTGCAAGGTTTTCGACAAGGCCTTCGTCGAGATGGTGAAGAAGGGCGCCTCTGACAAGGACATGGAGAAGCAGCTGAAGGGGCTGAACGACGCCATCAAGAATGACGTCAAGGTTGCCGAAAAGGGTGCGGAGCTGGCGGCGCAGAAGGCTTGGAGCAACCTGCAGAAGAAGAAAAAGGAATGGTCCAAGTTCAAGATCAAGGTTGGCGTGTCCATTGCGGGCACATTGGCCGGGCTGGCTGTGAGCATCGCAGCGATGGCGACCTCGCCTTTCTCGGGCGGCGCTGGGGCTGCCTTTGGCATTATCGGCCTGATCAAGTCCGGCGTTTCGCTGGCCAAGGATATCGGCAAGCTGGCGGTCAATATCGACCAGTCCAAGGCGATCCTGGAAAAGAACCTGGCGGTGGTTGAAAAGGCCGCTTCCAACAAGGCGCTGAACGCGGTGAACGAGGTGTCGGCGGCGGTATTTCAGGAGTTCCTTGGCATCTCGCAGCCGTCGGTCAAGACGGTGGAAGACTCGGCTGAGACGATGAAAGCGAAATACGCGCAGATGATCGTTAAGATGCATGACCTGTCCAAGACCCTGAACAAGGTCCTGAAGCAGCAGGACAAGCTGAAGAAGGAGTTCCTGGCCGAGGTTGGCAAGAAGCTGAAGAAGCATCCGATCAAGGACAAGAAAACCCAGCTGGTGATGGTCAGCAAGGCGTTGGATACGGCGCTGGCCGACAATTACTCGGCGGTGCAGAGCGCCATCGACAAGATCCAGATCATGTACAGCGATGCCCGCGACTGGGCCAACAAGATCAAGGATCTGATGAAGCGGGTGAAGGCGCTGACGATCAAGGACCCGAAGGCGCTGAAGGTGTTCCGCGAGGCGCTGAAGTTTGCCGCGCTGGCGACAGCGCCGATCGACGGCAACTCGATCGCCACCGGTGCCAAGGATCTGGCCCTCGGTGTGGGCGGCGCGGTGGGCGGCTACGCTTATGACAAGATCACCAGCAAGGCGCTGGACGGGACCGTGTTCGACGCGGCCTGACACAAAGAAAGACCGCCGGGCGCCTCAGCGCCCGGCAATACTGAACGACCGGGAGAGGTACATTGGACAGCAGCGCGCAAACCGCAGTGACGCTACGGGACCGGGCCCGGGAATTTGTCGAGCGCAGATGGGTGACCAATACGGTCCTAGGCGTCATCATCTTCAACGCCATCACTCTGGGGCTCGGCACCTCTGACAGCGTCAACGCCTATGCCGGCGGGCTGCTGGATGTGATCGACAGGATTGTGCTGAGCATCTTTGTGGCCGAGCTGGCCTTGAAGCTCTTTGCCTATGGGCTGCGGTTCTTCACCTCGGCCTGGAACATCTTTGATTTGCTGGTGGTCTCGGTCGGCCTGCTGCCGGACAGCCAGGGCCTGTCGGCCTTGCGCGGCCTGCGGGTGGTGCGCGCCCTGCGCCTGCTGTCGGTGGTGCCGCAGATGCGGGCGGTGGTGCAGGCGCTGCTGGACGCTTTGCCGGGCATGGGCGCGGTGATCGTGATGATCTCTATTGTGTTCTATGTGTTCGGGGTGATGGCCACACTGATGTATGGCGATGCCTTTGACGAATGGTTCGGCACGCTGGGGCGGTCGCTCTATTCGCTGTTCCAGATCATGACGCTGGAAAGCTGGTCGATGGGGATCGTGCGCCCGGTGATGGAGGAGTTCCCCATTGCCTGGTCCTTCTTTGTGCCTTTCATCGTGATCACGGCCTTTTCGGTGCTGAACCTGTTCATTGGCCTTCTGGTCAATACCATGCAGTCGGCGGTGGAGGCAGAGGCCGAAGCCGAGTTTGAGAAACTGCGCGAGCTGGTGAAATCGGAAACCGATGTGGTGGATGCGCATGTGATGGAGCTGCATGAGGAAATCAAAGCACTGAGGGCGGAACTGGCCCAATTGAAAGGGCAGGGGAATGGCTGACAGCTCGCAGAAGTTCATTGCCCGCAACCGGGCGCCGCGTGTTCAGATCGAATACGATGTGGAGCTGTACGGTGCTGAGAAGAAGGTGCAGCTGCCCTTTGTGATGGGGGTGATGAGCGACCTGGTGGGCAAATCCGAAGTGGAGCAGCCCGCGGTTGCCGACCGCAAGTTCCTGGAGATCGACGTCGACAACTTCGATGAGCGGATGAAGTCGATGGCGCCGCGCGCCGCCTTCACTGTGCCCAACACGCTGACAGGCGAGGGCAACCTGGCGGTGGATCTGACCTTTGAGAGCATGGCCGATTTCTCGCCCGGCGCCATTGCCGGCAAGGTGGACGCGCTGCGCCCGCTGCTGGAGGCGCGCACCCAGCTGTCCAACCTGATGGCCTATATGGATGGCAAGACCGGTGCCGAGGCGCTGATCGAGAAGATCTTGAACGACCCGTCGCTGCTGCAGGCGGTGTCGGCGCCGGCCGGGGATGCCGGCAGTGCTGCGGCGCTGGAGAGCCTGCGCAATGCGGAGCTGCCCGAGGAAGAAGCGGATACCACCGGCGATGTCCTGGCCGGGCTGGCCGCACAGGCGCCAGAGGAGGCTGATCCCGAGGACAGCTCGGGCGATGTGCTGGATGCGTTGCGGGAGGCTTCACCGG
>JBFOLS010000240.1:0-2393 GCA_040830225.1 Leisingera sp. | reverse complement strand
GCCAGCTTGGCCGCGATCTTGGCAATCGGGAAGCCGGTCGCCTTGGAGGCCAGGGCGGAGGAGCGCGACACCCGCGGGTTCATCTCGATCACCACCATGCGGCCGTCGGCGGGGTTCACCGCCCACTGCACGTTGGAGCCGCCGGTTTCCACACCGATCTCGCGCAGCACGTTGATCGAGTGGGTGCGCATGATCTGATATTCTTTGTCGGTCAGCGTCAGCGCCGGGGCCACGGTGATCGAGTCGCCGGTGTGCACGCCCATCGGGTCGACGTTTTCGATGGAGCAGACGATGATGGCGTTGTCGGCGGTGTCGCGCACCACTTCCATCTCGTATTCTTTCCAGCCCAGCAGCGATTCATCGACCAGGATCTGGTTCACCGGAGACGCATCCATGCCCGAGCGGCAGAAGTGGATGTAGTCGTCGCGGTTATAGGCCACGCCGCCGCCGGTGCCGCCCAGGGTAAAGGCGGGGCGGATGATCGCGGGCAGGCCGATTTCATCCAGATCTTCCAAAGCGATGCGGACGCCTTCGTCCAGATCGGCGGTGCCGTCGTCTTTCTTGGGCGCGGTGACGATTGTGGCCTTAGGGTTCTCGATGCCCAGGCGGTCCATCGCTTCGCGGAACAGCTTGCGGTCTTCGGCCATTTCGATGGCGTCGCGCTTGGCGCCGATCATCTCAACGCCGAATTTGTCCAGCACGCCCATCTCTTCCAGCGCCAGCGAGGTGTTCAGGCCGGTCTGCCCGCCCATGGTCGGCAGCAGTGCGTCGGGGCGCTCTTTCTCGATGATCTTGGCGACGACTTCCGGGGTGATCGGCTCAATGTAGGTGGCGTCGGCCAGGCCCGGGTCGGTCATGATGGTGGCCGGGTTGGAGTTCACCAGGATGACCCGGTAGCCCTCTTCGCGCAGCGCCTTACAGGCCTGGGCGCCGGAGTAGTCGAATTCGCAGGCCTGCCCGATGACGATGGGCCCCGCTCCGATGATCATGATCGACTGGATGTCGGTTCTTTTGGGCATGGCAGGCTTCCTTCGGTTTTCGCGCGGGCAGGCTTTGAATCAGGGGCGCTGGCGTGCGCCCAAATTGTCCTGCGTTATAGGGACCGCGCAGAAAGGTTCAAGGGGGATCGGAAACGGAAATGAAAATGCCGCATCCACCCCTTTTGTTCGCATAGCGAACAGATATATGTGGGGCGTAAGACCTCATGGAGTCAATTCCGGTGCGGATTCGCTTTGACCAGGGGCCCAAGGGGGCCGGCACATGTTTCGACCAGCCGCTGCGCGTGATCCGCGCGGACGGGCCTGAGGACGTGCCTGCCGCGCTGGCGGCACTGGATGCAGCGCGGGACGCAGGGCATTGGCTGGCGGGGTATGCGTCTTATGAGCTGGGCTATGCGCTGGAGCCGAAGCTGGCCGCGCGGATGCCGAAAGACCGGCGGCTGCCGCTGATCTGCTTCGGGGTTTATGAGGAACCGCTGCAGCGGGAAGTTCTCAGTGCGCCTCCGGCAGCTGAAGAGGCCGGTTTGGAGCATATCACGCCCCGTTGGAGTTATGAGCGCTATGCCGAGGCCTTCGCCGAGGTGAACCGCAATATCGGCAAGGGCGACATCTATCAGGCCAACCTGACCTTCCCGATTGATGCAGACGCCTATGGTTCTGCCGGGGAGCTTTATGCCGCTTTGCAAGCCAAGCAGGCAGTGGGCCACGGCGCATTGGTTGAACAGGATGGCCTGCCGGACCTGCTGTCGCGCTCGCCGGAGCTGTTCTTCCGCACCAATGTCGATGGCGTGATTGAAACCCGGCCGATGAAAGGCACCCAGCCGCGCAGCGAGGATCCGGTGGAGGACGCACGCCGCCGCGACTTCCTGCGCCAGGACGAGAAGAACCGCGCCGAGAACCTGATGATCGTGGACCTTTTGCGCAATGACATCTCGCGTGTGGCGCAGACCGGCTCGGTGCATGTGCCGGAACTGTTTGCGGTCGAGAGCTATGCAACCGTGCACCAGATGGTTTCGCTGGTGCGGGCGAAGCTGCGGCCGGATGCTGGACTGGCGGAGATCTTCGCCGCCCTGTTCCCCTGCGGCTCGATCACCGGGGCGCCCAAGATCCGCTCGATGGAGATCCTCGCGGAGCTGGAACCCTGGGCGCGCGACATCTATTGCGGCACCATCGGCTGGGCGGCGCCGGACGGCTTCTCCGAGTTCAACGTGGCAATCCGGACGCTGATGCTGGAGGAAGGCCGCGCTACGCTCAATGTGGGCGGCGGCGTGGTCTGGGACAGCACGGCCGAATCTGAGTATGAGGAAGCGCTATGGAAAGCCCGGTTCGCCCGCGTGACGCCATCCAGAACGATCCCGCTTTCCGCCTGATCGAAACGCTGGGCTGGCATCCGGG
>JBFOLS010000239.1:0-4585 GCA_040830225.1 Leisingera sp. | reverse complement strand
CCGCCATGCTCAAGCCCCGGCAGCGTTTCGGCCTGCGGCAGCCAGCGCTGAAAGCCGGTCCCGGCGGGCAGGGCGCCGGTTGCCACGACCACCTCATCCGCCGCCATGCCGCCGACCTCGCCGCCCTCAACAAGCGTATTGAGGCGCAGGTTGACGCCCAGCCTTTCGAACTGGCGCTCATACCAGTCCAGCAATGCGATGATCTGACCGCTCCGCGGCTGCAGTCCGGCCAGGCGGAACTGCCCGCCGGTCTTGTCCGACGCCTCACAGAGCGTCACCTTGTGTCCGCGCTCCGCCGCAACCCGCGCCCCCTCAAGCCCCGCAGGCCCGGCGCCGATCACCAGCACTTTCTTGCGGGCAGCAGCCGGAGGCATATCTTCGCTGCCCCAGTCGTGCTCCCGCCCGGCCGAAGGGTTTACCAGACAGAAGATCCAATAGTCCCGCGACCGCCGCCCCCAGCACATTTGATTGCAGGAAATGCAGCCGCGCACATCACCGGCCCGGTTCTCCGCAACCTTGCGGACCCAAAACGGATCGGCAATCTGGCCGCGGACAATGGAGGCCAGATCAGCCTGCTGCGCGCGGATCACCGCCTCGGCGTTTTCCGGCGTGCGGATCTGGCTTTCGGAAATGACCGCCGAATTCTGCAGCTCCTGCTTGAGCGCCGCGGTAAAGCCTGCCGTTAGCTTCTCACCATGCGCGAAGATCGGCATCACCTTGTCATAGTCGATATAGCCGCCGGAGATGTAGTCCAGGCTCAAGGTTCGGTCATGCATCGGCTGCGGCTCGACCACGATCATCGCCGCGCCGCCCCGCGCTCTCTCCAGATAGTAGTGAAGAAGCTGTTCTCCTGGCACCCCGTTTCCCATTGCGGAACCTGCCAGCCGCCTGGCCGCAACCCGAACCCGGCTGAACCGCCTGTTCACCCGGGATACGAGCAGTGCGCCGGGTGCACTCTGGCTGGAGCTGCGCCTGAATGTTGCCAGCCGCCAGCTGCTGGAGCGCAACCTTTCGGTGGCCGAAGTCCGCTATAACCTCGGATTTGCAGACACTGCGCATTTCTGCTGGGCCTTCAAGGCACGGTTCGATCTGCCGCCGCAGGCGTTCAGGCGCAAGTTCGGAGGCCCGCACGGCGGCACGGCCTGAGCTCCGTCCTGTTTGCTGAAACCCGTCCGCCCGATGGCGCGCACGCCCTCGGCCCGCTTCAGAGGCTGGTGAAAGGTCAGTTTTTCACCGCGGATGGCAGCAACGCACTGGCACATGGTCAGGCTCAGCCAGGAAGCTGCTCCTCGCCACCTGCTCATTCGGAAGGAAAACGGATCAAGCGATACAAAGCCCGCAGTCAGCGGGTCACGGGCCTCCGGCCGCCGCCTTGCGGAAAATGCTGGCAATCGGCGGCGACATAGTTGACAATGTCAATTACTATGACTGAGTCTCGTTTTCATCTGCACGGCTCCTTGGGCTATCAGATCACCATGCTCGCGCGGGTGATCGAACGCCGCTTCGAACAGCGCATTGCGGAATTCGGCCTGACCCGGCCGATGTGGTGCGTGCTGCTGGCGGCGGGGGAGGAGGGGTTGAGCGCCCCTTCGGATATTGCCGGCTACATTGGCATCGACCGCACCGCCACGTCGCGCACCCTGCGGCAGATGGAGGAGCGCGGCTTCATCACCCGCGGCAGCGGTCCCGAGGACGGCCGTTCGGTCCGGGTCGGGCTGACCGCCAAGGGGCAGGGAGCGCTGGAAGCGGTGCTGCCCCTCGCGCGGGAGAATGCAGCGCATTTCGAGGCCAAGCTCTCGGCGCAGGAACTTGCGCAGCTGCGCGAGGCGGCCGCCAAGCTGCTGCAGGACGAACCGCGCACCGTTCCAAAACTGTAATTTCCGGGGAAGTTCATGGGCAAACTGTTTTCGTACCGTAACCGGCCAGTGCATCTGGGGCCGTATCCGCTGGAAACGCTGGGCCGGCAGACGGCGCCTGTGGATCTGACTTGCATCCCGCCGCTGCAGCAAATCAGCTTCCGCCGCCCGGAAGCGCCGCTGTCGATCGTCAACGCGATGCGGGATTACCAGGCGATGCTGGACGCCACCCGCGAGGGGCTGGTGAAGAAGGAGCGCGCCGCCATCCCCGCCTGTCCGCAGGAGCGCTCCGATCATCTGAAGGCCTTCGGCTATTTCTGCGACGCCTCCCTGGCAGGCGTTTGTGCGGTGCCGCAAGAAGCCTGGCTGGACACGGCCCTTGCCAACCCTGATGTTGATGCACTGGCCGAAACTCTGCGCTCGAAACAAACCAAGACCTTCGCCTCGGGCATCGACGTGGTGCTGGCCTCGCTGCGCGAAGCAATGAAGGCCCCTCCGGCCAGTTGCCGCCATCACACTCACTCTCTGGTCTTTGTCTACGAATTTCCGCGTGATCCCGATGCCGGAGAGGAGGGAGCCGATTGGCTGGCCGAAGCGCAGGATCAGCGTGCCTGCCTGCGGGCCGCCGAAACAGTGGTCACCCTGGCCAACTACATCCGCCTTCTCGGCTGGGAGGCCCGCGCTCATACCGGCGCCGCTACCGATGTGCACCTGGGCAGGCTGGCGGTGCAGGCAGGGCTGGCCACCTATGAAAATGGCGTTCTGACCAACCCCTTTCTGGGCAGCCGCTTCGGCGTCGCCGCAATCACCACCACGCTGGAGCTGGCGCCGGACCAGCCGCTGGTGCCTGGCCAGGTGCCGGGGCTCAAGTACCGGTTTGGCCTCGGCACCCATGCCAAGAGCGCCACAAGCCGCGATCCCTATGCCAAACGGGCTTTCAAGGACGGGCCGCACCCGTTTGAATCACTCAAGCGCGTGGCCGAACCCACCACCTATATCGACGAGGCAAACGTCGCCCGGGTGCCCAAGCGCACCGACATGTTCGCCCGCGCGCTGTTCGGCGACATGGGGAAGGGGCCGCAAGAGGCTGCCAAAAACGGCAACTACGTCCGCAAATCTTCGGCTTCCTTTGCGTTCCGGCCCTCACTGGCAGCCTTTGTGCTGCTGCAGGACGGCAAGGCCGCACCGAAGGTCGACCCCTCCGCGGCCGATGCAGCCCGCAACGCCGCCAATATCAAGGCCGCTGCCTATTTCCTTGGCTGTGATGCGGTGGGCGTCTCGCGCTGTCCGGACTGGGCCTACTACTCCCACGACGCCGCTGGCGCTCCGCTGGCGCCGTACCACGAAAACGCCATCAGCATGATCATCGACCAGGGCCACGAAACCATGGAGGGCGCTTCTGGCGATGATTGGATCGCCTGCGCCCAGTCGATGCGCGCCTATCTGCGGTTCTCGCTGCTGGGCGGGGTGATCGCGCAGCAGATCCGCAACCTCGGCTATACCGCCCGGGTGCATTCGGTGATGGACGGAGAGGTGCTGCAGCCGCCCCTGCTGCTGCTTTCCGGCCTCGGTGAAGTCTCGCGCATCGGCGAGGTGATCCTGAACCCCTTCCTCGGCCCCAGGCTGAAATCCGGAGCCGTCACCACCAACCTGCCGATGACCCACGACAAACCGGTGGACTTCGGTCTGCAGCGCTTTTGCGAGGCCTGCAACAAATGCGCCCGCGAATGCCCCTCGGGCGCCATCACTGCCGGGCCCAAGCTGATGTTCAACGGCTACGAGATCTGGAAATCCGACAGCCAGAAATGCACCACATACCGGGTCAGCACACCCGGCGGCGCCATGTGCGGCCGCTGCATGAAGACCTGCCCCTGGAATCTGGAGGGCCTGTTTGCCGAGACACCCTTCCGCTGGGCTGCGATGAATGTGCCGGGCAGCGCCAAGGCCCTGGCAAAACTCGACGACGTGCTAGGCAACGGCGAGGTCAACAAGGCCAAAAAATGGTGGTGGGACCTCGAGATGGTGGACGAGGGCCCTTACGATCCTTCTCCCCATCCCGTGAACGAACGCAAGCTCTCCAAGGATCTGGACCTGAAGTTCGAGGACCAGACGCTGGCGGTTTACCCCGCGCCCTTGGCCCCGCCGCCCTATGCCTGGCCGGCACCGATGGACCGCGAGGCCGGGATCGCAGCCTATCAGAGCATGATCACCGCGCAGGAGCACAAGCGCCGCCGCACCGCAGGCCAGCCGCCGGAGCATGTCTATACAGCCGATCAGGGCGAAGCACCGGTGATGCGGGTGCGTCTGTCGAAGGTCGAGCATATGGCGGACGCTGTTACCAAATACGAATTCTCCCTGCCGGACGGGTCCCCTTTACCGGCAGCGTCGGCGGGGGCGCATATCGACGTGGTGGTGGCGCCGGAGTTCTTCCGGCAGTATTCGCTGTCCGGCGACCCGGCGGACAGCTCGAAATACCAGATCGCGGTTCTGCGCGAGGACGAGGGTCGGGGCGGATCGAAGCTCATGCACCGGATCTTCGAGGAAGGCCGGATGGTGTTCATCTCCAAACCCATCAATCACTTCCCGCTGGCCGAAGATGCCGCTAAATCCTACCTCATGGGCGGCGGCATCGGGGTGACGCCGATGATCGCCATGGCCCACCGCCTGCATGCCTTGGGTAAAGACTTCGAATTCCGCTACTCTTGTTCGAAAATGTCAAATGCAGGCTT
>JBFOLS010000238.1:0-5468 GCA_040830225.1 Leisingera sp. | reverse complement strand
GCCCGCCTGCATGTGCTGCCCTTTGAAACCTTCGGCACCAGGCCCGAGGCGCAGCTTGCTGCGCTGACCGGGGTGGAGGCGCCGATGACCCATGCGCGGGTGCGCCTCAACGCCTCGCTCTGCCTGCAGGACCTGAAGGCCGGCGTGCCCGGTTCTGTTGCCGCCAAGCTGCCCGAAGGGACGGGCCGCTGGCGCCCCTTTGACGACACGCAGGCCGCAATCCTGCGCGAACGTTATGCCGACGACATGATGTGGCTGGCAGCCGGTGCCGATGGCGCCGCCTTGCTGGTCCAAGACCCGGATAAACTGGCGGCGGGCCTGAACCCGCCCCGTTACGACCTGACAAGAGGAAGACCTGATGACAAACAAAGACGAATGGCGGGCTCTGGCTGAGAAAGAGCTCCGCGGACGGGCGGTTGATGACCTCAACTGGCAGACGCTGGAAGGCATCGAGGTCAAACCGCTCTACACCGAGGAAGACACCAAAGAGCTGCCCCATATGGGCACTCTGCCGGGCTTTGGCCCCTTCACCCGCGGCGTCAAGGCGACCATGTACGCAGGCCGCCCCTGGACCATCCGCCAGTACGCGGGTTTCTCCACCGCAGAAGAATCCAACGCCTTCTACCGCCGCAACCTGGCCGCGGGCCAGCAGGGCGTCTCGGTCGCCTTCGACCTCGCCACCCACCGCGGCTATGACAGCGACCACCCCCGCGTGGTCGGCGATGTCGGCAAGGCCGGCGTGGCCATCGATTCTGTCGAGGACATGAAAATCCTGTTCGACGGCATCCCGCTCGACAAGGTCTCCGTCTCGATGACCATGAACGGCGCGGTGATCCCGGTGCTGGCCTCCTTCATCGTCGCAGGCGAAGAGCAGGGCCACGACAAATCGGTCCTCGCGGGCACCATTCAGAACGACATTCTGAAAGAGTTCATGGTCCGCAACACCTATATCTACCCGCCGGAACCGTCGATGCGGATCATCTCGGACATCATCGAGTACACCTCGAACGAGATGCCCAAGTTCAACTCCATCTCTATCTCCGGCTACCACATGCAGGAGGCCGGCGCGAACCTGGTGCAGGAGCTGGCCTATACGATCGCTGACGGGCGCGAATACGTGCGCGCCGCACTGGACGCCGGCATGGATGTGGACAAATTCGCAGGCCGCCTGTCGTTCTTCTTTGCCATCGGCATGAACTTCTTCATGGAAATCGCCAAGCTGCGCGCCGCCCGCACCCTGTGGCACCGGGTGATGACCGAATTCGGCGCCAAATCCGAACGTTCCAAGATGCTGCGCACCCACTGCCAGACCTCGGGCGTCAGCTTGCAGGAGCAGGACCCCTACAACAACGTGATCCGCACCGCCTATGAGGCGATGTCGGCCGTGCTCGGCGGCACCCAGTCGCTGCACACCAACGCGCTCGATGAAGCCATCGCGCTGCCCACCGATTTCTCCGCCCGCATCGCCCGCAACACCCAGCTGGTGCTGCAGGAGGAAACCGGTGTGACCAATGTGGTCGACCCGCTGGCCGGCTCCTACTACATCGAAAGCCTGACCAACGACCTCATTGAAAAAGCCTGGGCGCTGATGGAAGAGGTCGAGGAAATGGGCGGCATGACCAAAGCCGTCGAGTCCGGCATGCCCAAGCTGCGCATCGAAGAATCGGCCGCCCGCCGCCAGGCGATGGTCGACCGCGGCGACGAGGTTGTGGTTGGCGTCAACAAGTACCGAAAGGACAAGGAAGACCTGATCGACATCCTGGATGTCGACAACCACGCGGTGCGCGATGCCCAGATTGCCCGGCTGGAGAAAATGCGCGCCACCCGCGACGAGGCCGCCTGCCAGGCGGCGCTCGATGAACTCACCCGCCGCGCCGAGGCCGGCAGCGGCAACCTTCTGGAAGCAGCAGTCGAAGCCGCCCGCGCGCGGGCCTCAGTCGGAGAGATCTCCATGGCGATGGAAAAGGAATTCGGCCGCCACCGTGCGGAAGTCAAAACCCTGGCCGGCGTCTATGGCGCGGCTTACGAGGGCGACGAGGGCTTTGCCGCGATCCAGAAATCGATCGAGGACTTCGCCGAAGAAGAAGGCCGCCGCCCGCGCCTCTTGGTAGTCAAGATGGGCCAGGACGGCCACGACCGCGGCGCCAAGGTGATCGCGACTGCGTTCGCGGACATTGGCTTTGACGTTGACGTGGGCCCCTTGTTCCAAACCCCGGCCGAGGCCGCCCAGGACGCCATCGACAACGACGTCCATGTGATCGGCATCTCGTCGCAGGCCGCGGGCCATAAGACGCTGGCACCCCAGCTGGTCGAGGCGCTGGAAGCCGAAGGCGCAGGCGACATCATCGTGATCTGCGGCGGCGTGATCCCGCAGCAGGACTACGAGTTCCTGTATTCCAAAGGCGTCAAGGCGATCTTCGGCCCCGGCACCAACATCCCGGAAGCCGCCCAGGACATCCTGCGCCTGATCCGCGAAGCGCGCAGCTGAACAGAGAAGGGGGGCTGCCTGCCCCGCCGCCATTGGACTTGAACCAATGGCGCCGCAAAAGAGCAGGGGGGCTGCCAGCCCCCCTGACCCCCCGAGGAGTATTTTGACCAGAAAGAAGCGGGAGCCTGAGCCGATTACAACTGGAGCCAAAGGAATGGGGCTTGGTTTTTCCTTAGACCAAGTTTACTTCGCGAAACTCATAAGTTCCTGGCGTTACAGCTTCGATGGCCTCGCGGAAGATGTCGTCACAAAACCACTCAGAGGTCATTGTGTCCCGCAATAGGTGATGGTCAATGAAATTGATTTCATTGACAAAAACAGCTTTGGGATCGCTCGTGTAAAGAATTGCGCGAGGACCAGCATTCGAGTTGCCAGGAGTTTCGATTGGGGAGCGTTCTAAGTCTACAACCTGAGCGGAGTTGTAGACATTGACGACGAAATACTGCCTTGGAACTGTTTCGTTGTCCGGGAGGGACCAAAATTTTTTAATTGGTATTAACTCGAAATTGCCTTCTGAAAATCTCTCGAATACTTCACAAACAACTCTGCAGGCAAAGGGAGCACCTGTGAAGTGCGCTGAGTTCAGCGTCATGAACGTGTCAGGCAGTGCATGATTTTGGGCAAGGCTCAACGCCCAGTGCGCATCAATCTCTCCTCTAACTTTGGTTGGCAAAGGGCCAAGGCGAGCGAGGTCCGCATCCGTGGAATACCAGCGCTCAACACCCTTCATGGGCCCTCTCCGCTTAGTTGTTTCTGACCAGAGGACACTTGACGCGACGGCATCCAAGCCAGTTTTCATCCAGTAGATTGTCATTAGTCCATTACCCCAGATCCTGCCTCAGGCATTTGAGTTTCCCGCGAAAATTAGCTGCACTCTAGTCCTTTCCTTCAAGCGATTGATAGGGTTAACCACCCCGCCCTTAGAAGGTCGATGGCGTCGGGTGCATGCCAGTCCCTACCGGCGTTCGGGCGCTTTGGACAGCGCAGCCCTTCCCATCTGTCTAGGAATGATTTTGCAGCGATCGGCTTCCTCGCAACTCGTTACGGCCCATCCCGCGGGCAGACGATCACCGGGCAATAGCTCGCAGTCCAAGGGCCGCAAATCCCACCTTGCACCCTGCCGCCGTGCCGCTAGTCTTTGCCCGCAAACCGGGGAGGGCGCGCTTATGATACTCGATCACCTGGCCGTGGCCGGCGGAACGCTGGAAGAGGCCGTCGCCCATACCGAGGACGCGCTGGGCGTCACCCTCGGCCCGGGCGGCTCCCATGCCCGCTATGGCACCCATAACCGCCTTATCGGGCTGGAGGACGGGCTGTACCTTGAAGCCATTGCCATCGACCCGGAAGCCCAGCCGCAGGAGCAGCCGCGCTGGTTCAACCTCGACCGCTTCGAAGGGGCTGCTAAGCTCAACAACTGGATCCTGCGCAGTGAGGGCCTTTCGGCGGAGAAAACCCTGCTGCCGTCCCACGCGCAGCGGCATGTGCAGATGCAGCGTGCGGATCTCAGCTGGCTGATGACCGTTCCGTCCGACGGCCTGCTTCCCTATGACAACATCTTCCCCGCCGTTCTGCAGTGGCAGGCGGAGCCGCCCGCGGCCCGGTTGCCGCAATCCGGCTGCCGCCTCAGCCGACTGGTTGTCAGCCATCCCGAGGCGGCAGAGCTGCACGCCGCGCTGGACCGGATCATCACGGATCCGCGCATCGCGGTGGAGCAGGGCGCAGCGGCCCTGATGGCGGAGTTCGAAACACCGCATGGCAGACGGGTGCTGCGGTGATCGTCCGGTCTGCCGCCCTTGCCGACGCCGAGGCCGTCTGCGCCATCGCCAACCAGGTGATCCGCGGCACGCTGGCAACCTTCAACACCGTTGAAAAAACGCCGGAGCAGGTGCAGGAGCAGATCATCGCCAGCAACGGCGCCTACCAGGTGGCGGAGCAGGATGGAGACATCCTGGGCCACGCGCATTTCTTCCCGTTCCGTTCCGGCCCCGGCTACCGTTTTACCGCCGAGCACACCATCCATCTTGTGCCTGCCGCGCAAGGCCAGGGCATTGGGCGTCAGCTGATGCAAGCGCTGGAGGAGAAAGCAAAACAGGCGGGCATCCATGTGCTGATCGCCAGTGTCAGCAGCGCCAACCCCGATGCCATCGCCTTTCACGCAGCCCTGGGCTATGCAGAGACGGCAAGGATGCCCGAGCTGGGCTGCAAATGGGGCCGGTGGCTCGACACCATCTTCATGCAGAAAACCCTGACCCCCGGTATTCCCGCCCCTGACAGCACCGGTAAAGACCGCTAGGCTCGCTCCCATGTCACTCTGGACCCGCATATCCGACGCGCTTGCCGCGCTTGCCAAGGGCGAAAGCCTGACGGAAGTCTTCGACCGCCTGCGTGCGCCGCCCGAAAAGACCGTGGCTTTTGCCATCGCGGTCATTGCGCTTGGTGCCAAGATGGCCAAGGCGGACGGGCAGGTGACCCGGGATGAAGTCACCGCCTTCCGCGAGGTGTTCCAGATCGCCCGCGATGACGAGGCCGGTGCGGCGCGGGTCTTTGACATGGCGCGCACCGATGTCGCGGGCTACCAGGAATACGCCCGCCGCATCCAGGGGATGTTTGCCAGCGATCCCACCACGCTGTGCGACCTGATGGAGGGGCTCTTTCATATCGCCATGGCGGACGGGTTCTATCACCCGGGGGAGAATGAATTCCTGGAGGAGGTGAGCCGCATTTTCGGCCAGACACCGCAGCAGTTCCAGGCGCTGAGGGCGCGGTTTGTGCCGGATGCGCCCAAAGACCCCTTCACCGTTCTGGGTGTCAGCCCGGAAATGACCAAGGAAGAGATCCGCAAGCACTGGCGCAAGCTGGTGCGCGAGACGCACCCTGACGCGATGATTGCCCGCGGGGTGCCGGAGGAGGCGGTGCGGCTGGCGGAAAAGCGGATGATTGACATCAACCGCGCCTGGGATGAAATCAACGGCTGCTGCGG
>JBFOLS010000237.1:0-3782 GCA_040830225.1 Leisingera sp. | reverse complement strand
GCAGGTAAGTGTCGCGTTGGCGCTGCCGGAGATGGACCCGAAAATGCCTGAGGCAACCACAGCAGCAGCGGACAGACCGCCCTTGATGTGACCGATGAACAGCTCGGCCAGCGCGACCAGAGGCGCGGCGATCTTGCCCTTTTCCATGATCGCACCGGAGATCATGAACAGAGGGATCGCCAGCAGAACCAGAGTGTTCATTTTCCAGTAGCCCGCCGGCAGATAGCCGGTAATGTCATGGCCGCCGGTCATGGCCAGGAACAGCAGAACCGCGCCAAAGGCGATATAGACGCTGACGCCCAGCAACAGCAGGCCGCAGATGATGACAATGCTGCCAAAGATGATCATGCGTCGTCCTCCTCGGGGCGGGGCGCGTGATAGGCGTCGGGCCCATCGATGAGATGCAGCACGAAAAAAATCGCGTTGAAGAGGGTCATGAAGGCAAAGCCGGTCATGATCGCGGCACGGGGGAGAACAGCGGGGATTTTCAGCGCCGTGGTCCGCTCCCACAGCGGATAAGCCAGGATCTCGCTCTCCACGGCCAGATAGCACCAGTAGACGATATAGGCGCCGATAACGATCTCGATCAGATAGACCAGGATGCCGCGCGCCCAGGCCAGTTTGCCGTCCCCCAGAACCACGCCCAGAATATCTGCGTTGACGTGGGATTTCTTTTCGCCCGCCAGCGCGGCGCCAAAGAAGAAGGTCCAGAAGCTGATCGCCAGCAGCCATTCTTCATAGGCAAACAGATTGCCGGCAAAGCCGTAGCGGATGATCACCACAGCCAGAAAGGTCAGCGCCATCAGGAGGCCGCCCGCGGCCACGAACAGGCGCATGAACCGCAGCGCCGCCCGCAGCGGGGCGGCTGCACCATGCGGCAGTCTTTCGGTAATATCGCTCATTAGCCCTCCCCTTTCGCCGTGGCAGAAGGGGCCGACAGCACAGGATGCCGCCGGCCTCAGTCCTTGGATTACTCCGCGGTCAGACGGTCCAGCGTGTCCTGGCCGATAGTGTCGACCATGGTCGGCCAGATGTTTTCACGCACCCAAGCGGCCATCGCAGCCTGCTCCTCGTCGTTCAGGGCCAGGATCTCATAGCCCTTCTCCTGCAGCAGCTCGCCGAACTTGGCGTCGTTTTCGCGGTTATAGGCAAAGAAGTCGTCCGACGCCTTGGTGAAGGCCGTCTGTACCGCTGCACGCTGTTCTTCGCTCAGCTTGGCCCAGGTCTTTTCGGAGGCGTAGTAGGAGGTCAGCTCGGACACCGAATTGTACTGGACGTAGTATTTACCCACATCCGACTGCGCAAAGATCGAATAGGTCGCCGACTTGGTGCAGCAGATCGCGCCGTCCACGATGCCCGACTGCAGCGCCGGGAAGATGTCGCCCCAGGCCATAGTGGTTGCCTGGAAGCCCAGGCCTTCGACCATGTTCTTCACAACAGGCGAGGACCAAACCCGGATGTTCATGTCCTTGGAACCCATGACATTCCAGTTCTCCGGCTTCTTGTTGGCAACGATGCCGGTGAAGCCTTCGGGGTTGTTCGCCAGCAGACGCAGCCCCAGCTCGTTCAGGCGCTCCTGCAGGATCTGGTTAAACGGGCTGTCCATGTTGCGCATGATGCTGTCCATCTCGTCGAAGTTGTTGACGAGGAACGGCATCGACAGAAACTCCAGCCGCGGGTCTTTGTGGCTGTAGATGAAGGCGGCAGTAAAATCGATGTTGCCGCGGATGGTATCTTCCATCAGCGCTTCGCCGGAGCCCAGCTGGTTGGCCGGGAACAGCGAGACCTTGAGGCCCACGTCGGCGGCTTCGATGTCCGCCTTGATCTGCTCCATCATCTTGGTGCCGGGATGATCGACCGGGAAGGTGCCTGCAAATTTCAGGCGCATGTCGGCAGCGGAGGCCAGGGTGGCAACAGACAGGGCCAGGGCGCCTGCCAGGCCGGCCCGGCCCAGGAGTTTTCCGAATTTGAGTGATTTGAGCATGTTTCCCTCCCTTGCTCAGGACGCGTCAGACTGGTGCGGGTTCTTGCGGGCCGCATCGGGTGGAGGGACTTTAGGCTGAGGATTTTATCATTTGCAATACTTTTATATCTTTCAGTGTCATTTGTTAAATTTCACAATTGGGCACTACACGCCCCGGCAGGGCCTTAAGGCCTTGCAAACAGGAGAGATCAGCTTCCTTGAACAGAGCGTTCAGGCGCGGCAGCCAGTGCCACACAACACTGCTGCACGGCCTGCAGGCTGCAGGCGCAAGGGAATCGTTCAGAGGATTGCGGGGCTGCCGCCGGGCTCAGAACTCGAAATCTGAGTGATAACGGGCGCTCAGGAAATTCATGAACCGGTCATGGAACTGCCGGGTATGCTCATGCGCCAGCTTGTCGGCCAGCGGCACATCCTGATTGCGGATCGCCTCGATGATATCGAAATGCTCGCTGGTCAGCAGATGATCCGTCGCCGACGACTGGATGTAGTCGAAATGCATGTGCAGCAGCCGCCGCCCCTCATCCAGCAGCTGCCCGTAAGACCGCGCCAGGTACGGGTTCCGGCCCGCCGCCGCGATGGTCATATGGAAATCCCGATTGGTGGCAGACATCCGCAGATAATCGTTCTTGCGGCAGGCCTCCTCAAAGGCCTCTGCATCCCGGGTCATCTGCTCCAGATCCGCCGCGCTGCGGAACTCTGCCGCCAGCCTGGTATTGATCCGCTGCAGGAAATCCAGCGCCTCGACATAGCGCGGGAATTCCCCCAGCCGGATTGGCGCCACCAGGGTCGACCGGTTCGACAGCATTTCCACCAGCCCGTCCGCTGACAGCCGCACCAGCGCCTCGCGGATCGGCGAGCGCGACATGGCGAATCGCTGCGACAAGCTGGTCTCGTCCAAGGGTTCACCGGGTGCCAGCTCCAGCGTCAGGATCTCCCGGCGCAACTCATCATAGACAAATTTGGCCCCGCGCCCCTTGGCAAGTTTTTGTGCAGACTGCTGATTTTCCGTCATTTTTACTCTTCCAAAGGCGGCAGGCGGCTCCTCTGCCTACTCATACAGCATTTACCGGGCCAAACAAATTTATTGACGTGTCGCCAAACTGTCGACACAAAACGTGCAGACAAAATGTCGACAAGAATGGGAGGAGAACATGAAACCAACAATTTTGAGCGCCGTGGCAGGGGCCGCCACGCTGGCGGCAGGCACAGCATTTGCCGCCGACGACACCCGTCTCAGCACCGTCCTGGAGCGCGGCTCGCTGTTGTGCTCGGGCCATAACGGTTCATTCCTGGGCTTTGCCGAGGTAGACGATCAGGGCAACTGGAAGGGCGTCGACATCGACCTGTGCAAGGCGCTGGCGGCGGGCCTTTTTGGCCAGTCCGACGGTAACCTGGAAATCGTTCCGATCAGCTGGGCCCAGCGCTGGCCCGCACTGCAGTCCGGCGACATTGATGTCGTGATCAAGGTCTCCGGCTGGACCCAAAGCCGCGACACTGAGCTGAACCTGGCCTACAGCCGTCCCTATTTCATCGGCGCCTTCCAGGTGATGGCCCACGCCGAAACCGAAGCGGAAAGCGTTGCGGACCTGGACGGCGGCTCGATCTGCGTCTCGGCCGGCACCTCGACCGAGCGGGTCCTGGCCTCTTACCTGGAAAGCAACAGTATCGACGCCGAAATTATCGTCTTTGAGAAAGGCGACGAGGTGCGGACCTCCTACTTCGGCGGCCGCTGCGACGGGCTGATCGAATGGGCACCCAGCCTGGCCGCCGCCCGGGTTGAGGCCGAAGACCCCTCTGC
>JBFOLS010000236.1:0-3483 GCA_040830225.1 Leisingera sp. | reverse complement strand
GCTGACCCTCAGCTTCCGGGGGAGCCGGGACCGGTTCAGCTGAATATCGAGCAGATTACCTTTACCTCGGCGCCGGCGGTGACCGGAACGGCGGACTTGCCGGTATCCATGCAAACTGCAGCTTGCAGTGTGACGGCAACGGCGCAAGCCGCCCCAACGGCCATGGTGTCGCTTGCGGTTTCGGCACCGTGCCATGCGGGTGAGCAGCTTACCGTGCATCACAGCGGCATGAGCTTTACTGCCGTGCTGAGCCAGTCTGGCCAGTATGAAGCGATGGTGCCCGCCTTGGCGCAGACCGCGGTTTTCATTGCCGAAACCGCAAACGGCAACGGCGCGGTCGCGGTGGCTGAAGTGCCGGACATCAATGCCATTGAACGTGTGGTTTTGCAGTGGAGCGGCAACAGCGGTTTCGAAATCCATGCCCGGGAGTTTGGCGCGGCTTATGGCAGCGCCGGGCATGTCTGGCACGGAGCCAATCCCGGGGCGGGCGCAGGGCAGGCTGTACGCCTGGGAGACGAAAGCCTGCTGGCGCCGCGTATTGCCGAGATCTACACCTTGCTCACCGGCCAGGCTGGACAGCCGGGCACCGTTTCCCTGACCGCAGAGACGGAGGTGACGGCAGGTAATTGCGGGCAGGATATCTCGGCCCAAGCCCTGCAGTTGCACGACGGTCGCCTCACCAGCCGCGATTTAGTGATGGCAATGCCAGGTTGCGAGGCATTGGGCAGTTTTCTGGTGTTGAATAATCTTGTGGAAGACCTGAAAATCGCATCCAACTGACTTGCGGTAACTTCAGGTATTCTCATGATCTTCCTGCGTGCGGCCGTCTGTGCCGCACTTTTCCTGGCAGCCCTGGCACGGGGGCTCGCAGCCCAGGATATCACTTTGACCTCCCCGGACGGCGCGGTGGAAATCTCTGGCACATTGCTGGGGTTCGACGGCGAGTTCTACCGGGTGCAAACCCGGTTCGGGGACCTCACAGTGGATGGTTCAGGCGTCGTTTGCGACGGGCCTGGCTGTCCCAGCCTGTCTGCCTTTGTGGCAGAAATCACCCTGGCGGGGTCCTCCGCCATGTCCGAAGTGCTGCTGCCCGCGCTGATCGAGGGCTTTGCCCTGCGCAATGGCTATCAAACCCGCCGTGAATCTCTTCCGGAGGGAAACTTTAGCCATGTTCTTTTGCGGGGGCAGACGCCCGCTGCGCGATTCACCTTTACCTCCGGGAAAACCGATACCGGCTTTTCGGCGCTGCTGGCGGATGAGGCAGATGTAGCAATGGCGTTGCGGGAAATCCGCCCTGCCGAGCGGGAGGCCGCCCGGGCGGCGGGCTTGGGGGACTTGACCGGACCCGGCCGAAGCCGGGTTCTGGCTCTGGATGCCTTTGTGCCGGTCGTGGCGCCCAGCAACACGGTCCAGGAAATTTCCCTGCCACAGCTGGCCAAGGTCTTCTCCGGCGAGATTTCCAACTGGCAGGATCTAGGCGGTCCTGATGCCCCGATATCGCTGCATATGCCTGACTCGGGATCCGGACTGGCGCAGGCCGTTGAAGACAAGCTAATGGCTCCATTTGGCGCCGGATTTCCGGCTGACGTGCGGCGGCATGGCCGCAGCAGTTCGCTGGTCCGCCAAGTTCTGGTAGACCCTTTTGCCATCGGCATTGCCAGCTATGCCGAGAAAGGCGCAGCAAGGGTGCTCACATTGACCGGCCCCTGCGGTTTCGCTTTGAAAGCCAGCCGCAGAGCGGTGAAGACCGAGGATTATCCGCTGACAGTGCCGATGTTCCTGTATCTGCCGGCCCGCCGTCTGCCGAAAGTGGCGAGGGACTTTCTGGCCTATGTGCGCGGGTCCGCGGCACAGGCGGTGATCCGGCGCGCTGGGTTCGTGGATCAAGCGCCGGAACTGATACCGGTTGCCCGGCAAGGCAGCCGACTGGCCAATGCGGTGCTTGCGGCTGATGATGGTGCGGGGCTGAAGGAGCTGCAGCGGCTGGTGACGGTTCTGGGAGGCATGCGGCGGCTGACGCTGTCTTTCCGGTTCGAGCCGGGATCGGCCCGTCCCGATGCGCAGTCCCGGAGCAATATCGAACAGCTGGCCAGGGCTCTGGAAACCGGTGAGTATGATGCCAAGGAGCTTGTTTTTGCCGGTTTCTCAGATGGTGTGGGAGCAGCGGAGGGCAATCGCAGGATCGCACTGCAGCGGGCTTCTGCGGTCCGGGAAGCAGTGATTCAGGCGGCAGAGACAGCTGACATAAGCCGTGTGAAAATCGGCACGGAAGGGTTTGGTGAAGCGCTGCCGATGGCCTGCGATGACAGTGAATGGGGCCGGCAGATCAATCGCCGGGTTGAAGTCTGGGTACGGTAACCACTGTCGCCGGGAGACCACCCGCGCGTTTGGCCGGGTATCAGGGATACCCCGCAGTCCCTTGGGCCGGGCGTCGCGCTGGCGTGGTTCGGTTGCGCTAGAGGTAGCCTTGGGCGCGGAAGCTGAGCTCGGTGGATTTGCCGATGATCAGGTGGTCATGCAGGGTGATTCCCAAAGCCGTGAGGGCGGCCTGAATCTGGTCGGTCATGGCGATGTCGCTGTCTGAAGGCGTAGGGTCTCCGGACGGGTGGTTGTGTACTAATATCAATGCACTGGCGTTCATCTCCAGAGCGCGTTTGGCGACTTCGCGGGGATATACAGGAACGTGGTCGACGGTGCCTCGGGCCTGTTCCTCGTCAGCGATAAGCACGTTTTTGCGGTCCAGGAACAGGATGCGGAACTGTTCTGTCTCTCTATGCGCCATGGTGGTATGGCAGTAGTCTAGCAAAGCGTCCCAGCTTGAAATCACCTGTCGCTGCATCACTCGGGCCCGGGCCATGCGGTGGGCGGCGGCCTCGAGGATCTTGAGGTCTGTGATGACCGCGTCGCCGATGCCTTTAATGGCGGCGAGACGCTCCGGTGATGCCGTGACCACGCGATTGAAGTCTCCAAAACTATCAAGCAGCTGGCGCGCGAGCGGCTTCACATCGCGGCGGGGGATAGAGCGGAACAGGATCAGTTCCAGCAACTCGTAATCCGGTATCGCGGCGGCGCCGCCGGCCATGAAACGGTCGCGCAGGCGTGCGCGATGGTCCTTGATATAGGAGGGCAGGCGGCCGGAGACCAAAGGCTGCGCCGGAGCTTCGTCGCTGCCGGGGAACAGCGGCAGGGAGACGTCCTGGAAAGAGGGGTCCTGTGCCATGTCGCCATGGTGCCGCCATCATGGTTGAGGAAGAGTTAATTTACGCTGATCCGCAGCGCAGCAAGGGGGGCATGCCTGCACCGGCTGTGCACCCAGAGTTCTTCGCTGCGGTTCGGCAGGCGGATATTGGCCGAAGGCAAAAGAAAAGCGCCCCGGTTGGGGCGCCTTCTGTTGAGATGCTTTTGGCGAGTGCCCTAGGCTCCGGCCGTTCGTCGCTGAATAACCATCCACTGGGCGGTACTCCGGGCGTTCCTCACCCCTTC
>JBFOLS010000235.1:0-2771 GCA_040830225.1 Leisingera sp. | reverse complement strand
TACCGTGCGGCTTCGGAAAGAAGGGTTTAAGACGCGCCATCTGCGCATCGGTCAGCCAGAAAAGATCAGACATATCTCCACTCCGTTTTCGGAACCGTGAAACACGCGTTGCAGCGGAAACCAATGCATCCTGACCCTAGGAACGGCAGCTTTCGTCGCCCCGCCTCTCTTCATTCTCTAAAAATGCTGCGCGGTGGAGCAATGTTCGGCTGACGGGCCGCCGCATGCGGCCTTCATCAACAGCTTGGGACCGGTGTTTGCCGACTAGCAACATCAAAACGGAGAATGATTACAGCAATTTGGAATATGAGTGACAGGATAACTCACACTCCGCCACCCAGCTCCCCTTCAGGAGTGCCGATCAGGCGCTTAAGCTATTTGAGGGCTCCGCGCCCTGCCACAATTGCCAAACCAGAGACCGACGAATACCAAATTCCAACCCGCAAACTCTCGTTGTGAGCGAGGAACCACCGGGGGAGGTCGCGATTTATCTAAAAGACAGCAGCCTCACTCTCAGCCGCACAAGATCACATAACATACTTATTTTGTTATTTGCTCCGCCATCATAATCCAGCTGCCGGTGGCTCAAGCCCACTCCTTCTCTGCAGCCGCTCCCAATATGAAGATACCTGGCGCTGGCAGCGCGCTTGCGTGATGGTCAGGCTGAATTCTAGTTGATGGCCCGGTCGATCAAAACCTGCGCCGCCTGCTGCCCGTCCTTAGCCGGGGCAGAGCTGTGAGTCATTGCCGCCAGTACAATGGCGCCCTCCTTCAGGATCATCAGCTGCCGGGCCAGCGCCGCGGGATCCTGCGCACCGGCCTTGGCGGCCAATGATGCAAAATGCTCCTGCAACAGTCGCTTGTGCTCAGCCGATTGCACATTGATCGGATCTTTGCCGGACTGGTACTCGGCACTTGCCTTGATGAACATGCAGCCCTGAAACCCAGGTTGGCCGAACCATTCCACCAACGCGTCAAACAGCACCTCCAGTTGACCGCGCGGAGTATCTGCAAGCTCTTCCAGCCGCCGGTACAGCCAATTGCGAAAATCCTCATCCCGCAGCCGCAGCACTGCCAGGATCAGTTCCTCCTTGGAACGGAAGTGCTTGTAGATCGAAGTTTTCGACACCCCCGTTTCCGCCGCGACCAGATCCATGCCGGTGGCGTGAAAACCGTTCCGGTAGAACAGGTCCAGTGATTTCCGTATCAATTCAGCTCGTTTGTTAGGCCGCATCACTGATCCTTGGGCTACTTTCCATACCGATCAGTAAATATTGATGGAAGAGCTGCAGTCAAGTTATTCGCATTGGTTTCAGATCCTTCCTATGGCTGTCCACCTACAGCGAGGCTCCTGTCACAGAAAACTTTTTTGGCACCTCTTGATATTATTCACCGATCTGTACACCTTAAATCCAAGGTTAACAGATCGGTACACAAAATGACAGAAGCCCCCCGCCCTCCGATGCCGCCCTTCACCCGCGAGACCGCAATTGCCAAGGTCCGCGCCGCCGAAGATGCTTGGAACACCCGCAAGCCAGAGGCCGTGGCACAGGCCTATACACCGGACACCGTCTGGCGGAACCGCGCCGAATTCCCGCGCGGGCGGGAAGAGGTTCAGGCCTTTCTATCCGGCAAATGGGACCGCGAACAGGACTACCGGCTGATCAAGGAGCTTTGGGCCTTCACTGAAAACCGCATCGCTGTGCGCTTTGCTTATGAATGGAGTGATGCCGGCGGACAGTGGTACCGTTCCTATGGCAACGAGAACTGGGAGTTTGCCGAAGACGGCCGCATGGCGCACCGCTTTGCCTCGATCAACGATCTGAAAATCACCGAGGCAGACCGCCTGTTCCATTGGTCCCAAGGCCCCCGCCCCGCTGATCACCCCGGCCTCAGCGACCTCGGACTTTGACAGGAGAAGCCTCATGCCCCGAGCCTTTGCCGAATTGACCTTCACCGCTGCTGTGCGCGCTCATCAGGAGCGCATGGGCTCGGCCCGGACCTATGCCAAGTTTATCGAAGGCGGGCCGCAGCAGGGGCATGAGATCGGCCCCTCGGAAAAAACTTTCATCGAGTCGCGGGACGGGTTCTACCAGGCGACGGTCTCGGAAACCGGCTGGCCCTACGTGCAGTTCCGCGGCGGCCCTGCCGGTTTCCTGCGGGTGCTGGACGCCCGGACCATCGCCTATGCCGATCTCAGCGGCAACCGCCAGTATATCTCACGCGGCAACCTGGACGGGAATGACAGGATTGCAATGATTCTCATGGATTACGCAGGAAGGAACCGGCTGAAGATCCTGGGCCGTGCCGAGTTCACGGAAGGCGCTGATGCTGCTGCAGAATTCTACCCCGAGGGTGCTGAAACACCACCGGAGCGGCTGGTGAAAATCCATGTGGAGGGGCTGGACTGGAACTGCCCCCGTCACATTACCCCGCGCTTTACCGAGGCAGAGCTCAGACCGCATCTGAACGCGCTTGGCACCGAGCTGGCGCGGCTCAAGGCTGAGAATGAGCGGTTGAGACAAGAACTCGCCCAATCAGGAAACGGTGCCTAGAAGGGCCGCTCCTGGTGCGGCGATTTAGCGAAATAGCGTCGGTAAACTTTGGCGAAATGGGTCTGGCTGTTGAACCCTGACGCCAGCGCCACGTCGATGATCCGCATGTTAGTCTGCAAAAGCAGGCTGCGTGCATAGTCCAGCCGCAGCCGGGTGTAGTAAACCTTGGGTGTGGTCTGCAGGTATTTCGAGAACAACCGCTCCAGCTGGCGCACC
>JBFOLS010000234.1:0-2073 GCA_040830225.1 Leisingera sp. | reverse complement strand
TTTGTGTTCGGTGCCACCGCGGGCGAGGCGTTCTTCCGCTCGTTCTATCTGGATCAGGCCTGCGCCGTGCAGTTGGAGGTGCAGAAGGCGGCGGCTTGCCCGGGTGTCGAGGTCCGCACCATTCCGGAGAGTGAGCAGAAGCGTCACCTGAGCGACATGGCAGCCAGCGATTGGTACGGCTACGAGGGGGAGCTGGAGTGGCACGCCATCCGGCGCCGCCTGGACGCCGAGGCGCCGCATTACAAGGGCTGATCAGCTCGGCAGACTGGAACACGCCTTCGGCTGCCCCGGTCAGCGGCGGAGCCTTGCTGTGCACAAAAAAAGCCCCCGCGAGTGGTGCGGGGGCAGGTCTTCGAGGGATGTCTTGGCCCGGTTATCCGTTGAACCGGTTCAGGTTTTCCATTCAGAAGGATCGCGGTCGGCAAAGGCCTGAACCAGAAAGTCGATAAAGGCCCGCACCTTGGGCTGAGTGAACTTGCCGGGCGGGTAAACCGCGTAAATGCCTTGGGTTTCTATTGGCAGGCCGGGCATCACGTCCTCGACCAGCCCTTCCTCCAGCGCTTCGGAGTAGAGGTAGCTGGGCAGATAGGCGATGCCGAGGCCGGAAATCGCGGCGTTCAGCAGCGATTGCCCGTCATTCACCGACAGCCAGCCGGAGGTGCGCACCTGGCGCTTTTCCCCGGAGGGCGCGGTGATCTTCCAGACGTTGCCGCTGGACTGGCTGGAGTAATGCAGGAGCTTGTGGGTGTTCAGCTCGTCGATCTTCTGGGGCCGCCCGTATTTCTCCAGATAGACTGGGGAGGCGATCATCCGCTTTGTGGTCTCGGTCAGCTTGCGGGCGCGCAGGGAGCTGTCTTCCAGTTCGCCGATCCGCACTGCCATGTCGAAGCCTTCGGAGATCAGTTCCACATAGCGGTTGTTCAGCACCATGTTGACGGTGATGTCCGGGAAATCGCGCAGGAAATCCGACAGCACCGGCGACAGGTGGTTGACGCCGAAATCGGTGGCGACGGAAATCCGCAAGAGGCCCGAGGGGGCCGATTGCATCGAGGTGACCAGCGCGTCCGCCTCTCCGGCATCATTCAGCACCCGGCGTGCGCGGTCGTAATAGGCCAGCCCGATCTCGGTCGGGGAGACGCGGCGGGTAGTGCGGTTCAGAAGCCGCGCGCCAAGGCGGGCCTCCAGGCTGGAGACATGTTTGGAAACCGCCGATTTCGAGATTCCCATCTTCCGAGCCGCATCGGTGAAACCGCCCTGGTCCACCACATTGGCAAAGGCCTCCATTTCCGTAAGCCGATCCATATTCACCCATCCTCGTAAAGCCGTGTTGCCTTAAGTTTTGCCGGTGAAATCGGGCAAGATCGGGGCGGGGGTGGGATAATTGCGAGGTTTCGCAATGATCGTTTGCGCATCGGAAACAGCGTGGCGGCAGACAGTTCCAGCAGCGGCCGGAGGCAGTCAGGGCCCTAAAGTGCATGGCTGATGGGCTGAAGCCGCAAGGGACGGCGAATAGTGCGGTGAAGGGTGGATTGCGTAAATAGTGTGGCGGCCGGCTGCGTCCTCGGGATTGCCAGGACCAGGCAGGCCGCTAGTTATTTCCTGTTGATTAGGCTCATTGCGGGAGGATTGGAAATGAAACTGCTGATAGCGGCTGCGGTCTCGGCCTGTTTGGCGGCACCGCTTTGGGCTGGGGGAGAGACGCCTTCGAACCCGGAGGCCAAAGTCTATTTCGTGAACATTAGCGACGGGGACACGGTGGCGTCACCCGTGACGCTGGTATTTGGCCTGTCCGGCATGGGGGTGGCGCCATCCGGCGTGGAGAAGGAAAATACCGGCCATCACCATCTGCTGATCGACCGCCCGCCGCTGGGCCAGGGCGAGGACGGGGCGGACGAACTGGCGTATGGGCTGCCGTCCGATGACAACCACCTCCACTTTGGCGGCGGCCAGACCGAAGTGACGCTGGACTTGCCGCCGGGCCGCCACACGCTGCAGCTGGTTCTGGGGGATGCCGGCCATGTGCCCCATGCCACGCCAATCATCTCTGAACTGATCACCATCACGGTGGAATGA
>JBFOLS010000233.1:0-3929 GCA_040830225.1 Leisingera sp. | reverse complement strand
GTCAGTTTCCTGAGCTGTCCTCGCCGTCGCCGGAGAGGGCGCCGGGGTCGAAGACGTTGCCGAAGCCGGAGTTGTTGCCCTGGCCGCTGTCCTGCGGCTGTTCCGCCTCGGAACCGTCCTCGCCGCCGGACAGGTTGCCAGGTGCGAAGACGCCGCCGAAGCCTGAACTGCCCGGATCACTTGGCGTATCCTTCTCGGCAGTGCCCGGGCGCAGTTCGTCCGGGTCGAAGACACCCTCGAAACGGCGCTGGCGGCGCTCTTCGCGCTGGCGGCGCAGCTCCTGGATGCGCTCTTCGGTTTCCAGGCGCTTCTGCTCCTGCACATCTGCAATGCACTGGGCAGGGCTGTAGACCGACGCCGTGCCCACAACAGCCACCGTGGCGCAGGCGACCACCACCAGGGCAACCGCTGCAGCGTTGGAGCTGAGGAAGCCGGGCAGCCGCAGCTTGCCGCTTTCCAGCTCTTCAACAGTGGCTTTCTTGCGCGCCGCGGCCACCAGCTCCTTGCGGCGGATCGAGGCCTCGTTGGCCAGCGCCGCAAACACCGTCAGCACCACGATGATGAAGGCCAGCGCCGAGATCGCAGGCGTGATGCCGTAGCGCACCTTCTGCGCCAGCTCGATGGTCAGCGTCGGGTATTCGCCGAAGGTGAAGGTGGTGGTGTTGTAGTTCTCGAACGACGCCAGGAAGGCCAGCACCGCGGCCGAGGCAATGGCGGGCCGCATGAAGGGCAGCAGCACCTTGCGGAAGGCCTGGGCATGGGTGGCGCCCAGGTCCAGCGCCGCCTCGGTCAGGGCGATGTCATAGCGCTGCAGCCGCGCCACCAGCACCAGCATGCAGTAGCTGGCGATAAAGGTGGATTGGCCGATGATGGTCAGGAACAGGCCATTGGACAGCCAGCTGTCGGCGCCCAGCCCCAGCATCCGGTTGATCCGGTCCCAGAACACCAGGGTCGAGATCCCCAGCACCACGCCGGGAATAAGGATCGGCGCGATGATGACGGTGTAATAGGTCGCCCTGAGCTTGGGCCAGATCTGGGTCAGCATCAGCGCTCCCGCCAGGCCCATCGCCACCGACAAGACCACCGTGCCCGCCCCGACGAGGATCGAGTTCCAGATGCCGTTCAGGATCCGCTCGTCCTGGAACAGGGCCGAGAACCACTCGAAGGTCAGGCACTCCCAGGGGGTCATCCGCGGGAAGGACGGCGAGTTGAAGGCGGTCGCCGACATGATCACCAAGGGGCCCAGCAGATAGGCAAAGAAAATTGCCAAGTAAACCCAGAGGCTTACGCGCATGAAAGAGAAGCTCTTCATTTGCCGATATCCCCCATGTTGACCTTGAACAGGCGCATCACGGCCAGCACCAGCAGGATACAGGTGACCAGCAGCACCACCGCATAGGCTGCGCCCTGCGGCCAGTCGGAGTTGTCATTGAACTGCTGATAGATCAGCTGGGTGAACCACAGGGACGAGGGCCCGCCGAGGATCTGCGGCGCCGCCAGCGCGCCCGCCGACAGCATGAACACCATGGTGCAGCCCGAGGAGATGCCGGGCTTGGCATAGGGAATGACCACCCGCTGATGGATCTTGGCCCAGCTGGCGCCCATGTCGCGCGCCGCCTCAATCTGGTTGCGGTCCAGGCTCTCGATCACATTGTAGATCGGGAAGATCATCAAGAGGATGTAGGCATAGCCCAGGCCTGCATAGAGCGCGATGTCATTGCGGATGAAGTCGAAAGGCGTGTCGAAGATGCCCAGTCCCACCAGCATGTTGTTCAGCACCCCGGTCTCGCCGAAGATGATCCGCAAGGCAAAGGCGCGCAGGATCTCGTTGATCCAGTAGGGGATGATCAGCATCAGCGCGAAGATGCGGATGTGATTGCCCTTGGTCTGGGCCAGGTAATAGGCGATCGGGTAGCACAGGATCAGGTTGAAGACGGTGACGCAGATGGCCGCCACCAGGGTGCGGAAAAACACCTTGAGGTCGACCGCGTTGTAATCCTGGCTGCCGCCCTCGGGGCCGTAGATCAGGTATTTGTAATTCTCCAGCGTATAGACGTCCTTGGGGCCGCCGATCTCCGGCGGCGGCAGGTTGGGCCGGAACGAGAAGTCGAGCATCGACAGCTGCGGCAGGATGATGAGGCCGATGGTCCAGAACAGGACCAGCCCCAGCATCAGGCTGCCCATGCCGGTGCCGTTGCGTTTGAAAAACTCCCTCAGGAAGCTTGGCATGGCTCAGGCCTCCTTATTCCGCGGCCAGCTCACCGGCCGGAACGATGACGGCGTTATTCGTCTCGTATTCCAGGGTGATGTTCTGGCCGGTGTGGTCTTCGAAGGACTGGCCCAGGTTGGGGATCGAGACCTTCAGCTCCTTGCCGCCCTCGCCCTCCATGAAGATGTTGAAGACATTGCCTTCGAACTCCTCGTGATTGACCTTGGCCGTCACGAAATGATCGCCGGAGGCGCCCTCAGGCGCCAGCGCAAAGGCCTCGGGGCGGATGAACATCATCGCCTCGTCGCCTTCCTTCATCCTGCCCTGGTTGGCGGAGGAAATCCTTGCAACCAGCTCGCCGGAACGGTTGGTGGCAATCAGCGCTTCATTGCCCATCACGCGCTTGATACGGCCGCGGAAGACATTGTTTTCGCCGACAAAAGAGGCGGCGAATGCGGTCGAGGGGTCGTTGTAGATGGTCTTGCCGTCGGCGATCTGGTCAATGACGCCCGCCTTCATCACCGCGATATTGTCGGACATGGTCAGCGCCTCGCCCTGGTCGTGGGTGATGTAGATGAAGGTGATGCCGACCCGCTGCTGGATCTCCCTGAGCTCGGTGCGCATATGCTGGCGCAGCTTCAGGTCCAGCGCCGACAAGGGCTCGTCCAGCAACAGCACATCCGGCTCGGCGCAGAGCGCCCGCGCGATCGCCACCCGCTGTTTCTGGCCGCCCGACAGTTCCGAGGGCAGCTTGTCGCCCTGGCCCGGCAGCGCGATCATGTCCAAGAGCTCATCAGCGCGCTTGCGGCGCTCCTTGGCCGAGGCGCCCTTGATCTCCATCGAAAACGTGATGTTCTCCCAGATCTTCATCAAGGGGAACAGCGCCAGGTTCTGGAAGATCAGCGCCGTCGGGCGCTTGTTGGGCCCGATCCCCTTCATGTCGTTGCCGCCGATCAGCACCCGCCCGTCGCTCGGGTCCAGAAAGCCGGAGACCGCGCGCAGGATCGTTGTCTTGCCGCAGCCCGACGGCCCCAGGAAGGAGAAAAAGTCCCCCCCGTTAATGTTCACATTGGCATCGCGCACGGCGACAAAATCGCCAAAGCGGATCCACAGGTTTTCGAGATCAACCCCGACCCCAGCACTCATTTGAATTCTCCCCAGGGTACAGGTCCCCCATCCGGCGGCATGCCGCCGGCCCCGCAAGGCCTGTGTCCTGTTTCTGTCCGTATGTGATTGCGCCGCAGATACGCGGCCGGCCCCCGGAATAGGTCCCGGAGGCCGGTGTGTTCAAACGCTCAGATCAGGCGCTCTTGAACTTGTTGACGAACTCGGTGCGCACATCCGCGTACCACGGCGCTTCCGCGGGCCAGGGGTTCAGATTGGCCAGCGAGTTGCCCGGGTAGGCCTCGGCAAAGTTCTTCTTGTAGACATCGCCCGAGAAGCCGTCGGCGCCCAGCACCGGCGAGTTGTAGCCGTGGCTGTCGATTGCCTTGCCAGCGGGCTCCTGCTCGTAAGCATATGAGATGAAGGCATAAACCTGCTCTTCATTCTGCGCGCCCACCGGCATCGAAATACCGTCGACCCAGGCCATCGCGCCCTCGACCGGCGCCTGGTAATGCACCGGCTCGCCGGCGGACTTCAGCGCCAGCGGCGGGCCGTCCCAGGTCTGGCCGACCACAACGCCTTCGTTCAGGAGGCCGTTCTTCTGGGTGTCGGCATC
>JBFOLS010000232.1:0-2397 GCA_040830225.1 Leisingera sp. | reverse complement strand
TCCACCGAGGGCACACCGTCCACGGCGAGTGACACCAGCCCTTCGCGCGCCGGGTTGTCTGTACCGCCCAGGATAGTGACTCCTTCCATCTCCGCCAGGCCGGGCAGATTGCCTGTGCCGTGGATCATCGCGTCGGTCAGGGCCTTTTCCTGCGCGTGAATTGCCTCGCCGGCGGCCACGAATTTCGCGCGCCGGTCCGTGGCATCGCTCACTTCGCCGCCAAGCCACTCCAGGTAATCGGCCACATCGGACAGCGTGGCATGGCTGCCGGTGTCGCGGGTGCCCATTTCCCAGTTGTCTTCGGGTCCGTCAATCAGCGCGTTGTGCGGCACATGGGTCAGCCGGTCCGAGATCCAGGCCAGACCGTAACCATGGCGCGAGAACATCTTGTAGGGTGAGATCACATAGCCGTCGACACCATAGGCGGCGAGGTCGATGCGGCCATGGGCGGCGTGCTGGATGCCGTCGACGATGATCAGGCAATCCGGGGCCACTTCGCGGATGGCCGCGGCACAGGCAGCCAGATCCACGCCCATGCCTGTGACGGGCGAGGTATGCACGATTGTTGCCACCACGGTGTCTGGGGTGACTGCCTTGGCATAGGCGTCGGCGGTGAGGGTGCCGCTGGCGTTGTCATGCTCTATCAGCACATGTTTCTGCCGCGCCACCCCGGCCCAGCGGGCGCAGGCCGAGCGGGTGGCGGGATGTTCCAGCGTCGAGCCTAGCACGGTGCCGTCCTCAGCTGTGCCGAGGCAGGCATTCATGATCAGGCGGAACAGCAGCTCGGTGCCGCTTTCGCCGGCAAAGAACTGGCCGTCCGGTGCGTTCATGAAAACGCGCATGTCGTCCTTGGCCTTGCTGATCACCCGCACCAGCTCATGGCTGCCGGCATTGTCGCGGCCCTGATTGTCAGGAACGGCGGCATAACGGGCAGAGGTTTCCACCACTGATTTCAACGTCAGCGCGCCGCCGGCGTTTTCAAAGAAGATGCGGCTGCCCTGCTGCGGGCAGCTGTCGACCTGCGCGAATTTGGACCTGACTTCGTCCAGCAGCGCCTGTGAAATATGTGTCATGCCATGATCCTATTTTGCATATTTCTCATCGATGAGCTTTTGTAACCTGACAAAACAGTTAAACTAGCCGCAATTCACACAAACATACTTGTCCAAAACTCAATGAAGACGCGCAAAGCACATGACTACGGGCAGATCCTTTCCGGGTTGCCCGTATTCGAGGCCGCCGCCCGGAACGGGAACTTCTCCCGCGCGGCCAGCGAGCTGGGCATCACACCAGGCGCAGTGTCGCGGCGTGTGCAAGCGATTGAGGATGTTCTGGGCACCGCGCTGTTTGTCCGACGCGGCCGGACTGTATCATTGACGGCCGACGGAACGCGTTTGGCGGAAATGTCCCGCCTGGCTCTGGATATGACAGAAACCATGCTGGATGAACTGGGCGGGCAGTTGTCCGGGTCCTTGCGAATTGGGACATTGCCGTCGCTTGGCAGCCAATGGCTGGCCCCCCGGATTGGTGAATTTGTTGCACTGCACCCGGATGTCAAAGTGTCGGTGGGAACCTTTGATGTTGATTTTTCAAGTGCCTTGAAGGACCCGGTAACATGGGATCCATCGGACTTTGACCTGGTCATCACTTGGGGAAATGGCGGCTGGCGGAAGCTGCAGTTTCGGAAACTTGCGGACGAGCAGCTGTTGCCGGTCTGCAGCCCGGCGTTTCTGAACGCCCACCCGGTTTCTTCCGCCGGAGATCTGTTTGGTGTCCCGCGGCTGGGCCACAAGACGCGGCCGGACACATGGAAGACATATTGTGAGTTCAAAGGGCTGCCCATCTCACAGAACCTGGGCCAGCCTGGCCTTGAGTTCGATCACTTCTTCATGCTGATCAAGGCCGCCTATTCCGGCGCCGGCGTGGCCTTGCTGCCGTCGATCGTCGTTGCCCAGGACCTGGCGGAGGGCAAGTTGGTTCAATGCGCCGAAGGCTGCCAATCCGGTTCGTTCTATGCGACTGTTGCCAGTGCCTCGGCTCTGGAGCGGCCAATCGTCTCGGCTTTCCTGAGGTGGCTGACGGATGGCAGCCACCTCTGAACCCTGCCGGGCTACTTCAGGTGATGAACCCCGGGAACGGCATTCGCAGTACAGCCCGGTGCACCATCTCAGACAGGGTTATGATGTCGAATACCGGCCGGTTCAGCTCCGCCTGCAGCGCATGGGCATAAGGCGGCAGGTCGGTGCATTCCTGCACGATCGGGTCGATCTCCGGGTTCCGCGCAATCATGCCTTTGGCCGCCGCTAGCAGCTCGGCTTTGACCTTGGCCAAATCCATCGACGTGCGCTCGTTGCGCAAGATCACGGTGGAGAATTCCTCGGCATCGTCCAGCCCCTG
>JBFOLS010000231.1:0-9642 GCA_040830225.1 Leisingera sp. | reverse complement strand
GGCTGACGCAGGAAGCCCGCTCGGAAGTCCTCAATCTCAGCCGCCAGAGTGGCCTCGCCCGCGACAACCCGCGCGCGGGTCAGCGCCAGATGCTCCCAGACCCAGGCTTCATTCTGCTGGTACTGGGTGAAACCGGCGAGGCTGACCGCCACGGGCCCTTGAGTGCCCGAGGGGCGCAGGCGCATGTCGACCTCGTAAAGCCGCCCCTGCGCCATCGGCGCGGACAAAGCGGTGACAAAGGCCTGGGTGAGGCGCGCAAAGTAAGGCCGCGTGGCCAGCGGCCGTTTGCCTTCGGACATTTCGGCGTCGCCCGGATCGTAGATCACGATCACATCCAGGTCGGATTGCGAGTTGATTTGCCCGGCCCCCAGCGACCCCATTGCCAGCACCGCGGCGCCCCGGCCCGGAGGGGGGCCGTGCTTTTGCGCGAATTGGGCAACGACCTCGGGCGAAATGCAAGCGATCACCACTTCGGCCAGTTCGGCATACTGCGCCCCGGCCTGCTGGCCGTCGGTCAGCCCCCGCAGATGATGCACGCCGATGCGGAAGTGCCATTCCTTGCACCAGCGGCGGGCTGCGTCGAGCCTGGCCTCATAATCGCTCTCCTGCGCCAGCCGGTGCTTCAGACCGGCGATCAGCCGGGCCCGGCTGGGCCAATCGTCAAAGAAGGATCCGCCGATCACCGCGTCAAATACCGAGGAATTGCGCGACAGAAAGCTGGCCAGCTCCTGCGAGGTGCCGGCGATGTCGACAAGCAGGTCAATCAGATGCGGGTTGGCGCCAAACAGCGAGAACAGCTGCACGCCGCCCGGCAAGCCGGCCAGGAAGCCGTCCAGCGCCACCAGGGTCTCGGCCGGTTTGGCGGTCTTGGCGACACGGGCCAGCAGTTCGGGCTTCAGCCGCTCGAAGATCTGCGCACCGCGGTTGGAGCGCAGCGCCGGATAGGTGGGCCAGCGGGCAATTATAGCTCCGTCCAGCTCGGCGGTGTCCTCCGGCATCGGCGCAGGCCCGCCGCCCGGTGCAAAAAAGCCCTCGGTCAGTTCATGCACGTCCTCCAGGCGGCCCTTGATCTCAGCCAGCAGCTGATCCGGGTCCCGGTCCATCAGGCAGGCCACCCGGGCGATGCCATCCTCGGACTTCGGCATCCGGTGGGTCTGGGCGTCATGCACCATCTGAATGCGGTGCTCGACCTCGCGGTGGGCGCGGTAATGGGTGCTGAGCTGCTCTGCCGCCTCTTGCGGCACCCAGCCCTTCTCTGCCAGCGCCGCCAGCCCCTCCACCGTGCCGCGCAGCCGCAAGCTCTCGTCGCGGCCGCCGGCAATCAGCTGCCGGGTCTGGGTAAAGAACTCGATCTCGCGGATGCCGCCGCGGCCCAGTTTCATATCGTGGCCGGGCACGTGGAGCGCACCGCCGGTGCCCTTGTTCTCCCGGATCCTCAAGCGGATGTCATGCGCATCCTGAATGGCGGCAAAATCCAGATGCCGCCGCCAGACAAACGGGCGCAGGGTTTTCAGGAACCGCTCCCCTGCCGCGATGTCGCCGGCGCAGGGACGCGCCTTGATATAGGCCGCCCGCTCCCAGGTGCGGCCCAGGCTTTCGTAGTAGCGCTCCGCTGCCTCCATCGCCAGGCAGACAGGCGTCACTGCCGGATCCGGACGCAAGCGCAGGTCTGTGCGAAAAACATAACCGTCGCCGGTCCGGTCGCTGAGCGCCGCGCTCATGTTTTTGGTGGCACGCACCATGGCCTGGCGCGCCTCGTAGAAATCATCCGGATCAAACCGGGTTTCATCGAACAGGCAGATCAGGTCGATATCCGAGCTGTAGTTCAGTTCATGCGCGCCCATCTTGCCCATTGCCAGGATGGTCAGCCCGCCCGCGGTCTCCACATCATCCTCGGTCAGGCCAGGCAGCTTCTTGCGGCGGATCAGAGTGGCGATTTCTGCCTTAATGGCGACATCCGCGCATAGCGCCCCGAAATCCGTCAGCGCACCGGTCACCTGCTCCAGGCTCCAGCCGCCCGACAAGTCGCAAAGCGCTGTCAGCAGAGCTACCCGCCGCTTGGCCTGGCGCAACCCTGGTTTCAGCTGCGTTCCCTCAAGCGCCCGGCAGTCCGCAAAGACCGCCTCCAGCGCGGCTGAAGGATCCTGCAGAGCTCCCGGCAGCCATTCCGCTTCCCGCGCGGTCAACTCCTTGAGATAGGGGCTCGAACCGCAAGCCCCCGTCACGAGATCCGCCATGCCGCCGGAAAGCTCCGGGACCAGGGCACCCGCCTCCGCACCAAGATCAGGATCGAAGGGACGGGGAATGCGGGATATTTTCAGGGCCGTGCTCATGCCATGACACTGTTCCGGCGGCCCCGGCGCGTCAATGGCTCAATTGCGCGCAAGCTTGACCTTGGGTCAGGAATACCTGCCTGTATTTTACCAGCTGTTCAAAATACTGTTAACGTTACGGTTATGCTCCTTCTCCGAAGCAGCATTGTGAGTGAGTAAAGAGTGTTTTGGTCACTGAGGCCGCCGGGCCGCACCAGTTGTTTTTGGTGTGCCCCGCACCGTCTCAGTTTATTGCTCAAGAAATTTTCAGTACCTGCCTATTGTAGGGGACTGAGCATAACCGCGCTTTCCCGCAAACCGCCCGGAGACTGTTTCGGGTAGCTCCTGAACGCATCTTTCAAGCAACCGTCTCCCCCTCCCCGTCTGGGTCAGGCCCGCTTGCCCAGTGGACTGGAGCGCCGAACCGCCTGTTATTCAGGCATAGTGCTTCTTCCGGGACATTTTCCCGATACCCGGGTTCATGCTGTTGGTGGGATCCACCGATTTGTAGAAAGCAGCAAGATCCGGCTTTGCCGGATAAAGGTGGCCAACGTTATGCTCCGCCGGGTACTCGGCGCCGCGTTTGTCCAGCAGTGCCAGCATCGCCTCTTTCAGTGCCTTGGGATCGCTCCCCTTCTTGACGATGTAATCCTGGTGCAGCACGTGGCACATGAAGTGGCCGTAATAGAGACAGCTGACCAGCTGATCAGAAATCTCCGGCGGCAGTTCCTCGAACCAGTCCTGATCGTTGCGGCGCAGGGCGATGTCCAGCGCAATGATGTCTTCGACCTGGGACCGGTGAACCGCCATATAGCGCACGGCAGCGCCGGCAGCGGCAAACCGGTGCAGCCCTGCCATCTTGGCTTCGCGCGGGGTGCATTCAAAGTAGCTGAGCTCGCCATTGCCAGCCATCTCCGTGAGCAGGGCCCGGGCTTCAGCAATTCCGCCATCGCGCATCTTGAGGATCAGATGATGAGGATGGGAATGGCGGAACGCCCGCATCCGCAGCGGCAGAATGTCCGGCCATAGCCCTGCCAGGGCCTGCATGATGCGATCGGTGAGATTGCCAAGGCCTGAAATCGCGGACAGCCGGGCATCCACTGCGCCTTTCATGGCAAAGAACATCGGCAGCCGGTCCGTGCCCAGCTTGTCGATCATCACCATGGTATCCTTGCCGTAACGGTCCGACAGGTCAAAGACATCCTTGTGCATGTATTCGGCGCTGACCGGCAGGGTGGCAAAATCCGCCAGAATACGGCGCCTCAAGGCAGTCAGCGCTGCGGTGGTGCGGCTGCCTATGTAGAAGGTAAGCTCGTCCTCATTTTTTGCGTAGGTGTCCAGCCGCACGGCAAAAACCGCAAGCTTGCCGGCACAGCCGGCCGCCTCATAAAGCCTGGATTTGTCGGCATTGAACCGGGCGGGGGTCGGGGCGTCGATGTCGCGGACCCGGCGGGCATAACCGGTATCCGAAGCCTTCTGGTTGCCGGTTTCAATATCTTCGGGCTTGTAATCCCCGTTCTGCAACCGGGTCAGGATCTCTTCCGGGCTGCTGCCCAGATTGACGCCAAGGTGGTTGACCAGTTCCAGCTGACCCTCGGGCGTGATGCGGGCGAACAACGACAGTTCGGTATATGATGGGCCGCGCTCCACCAGCGAGCCGCCTGAGTTGTTGCAGACCCCCCCGACGATCGAGGCACCGATGCAAGAGGAGCCAATCACGGAATGCGGCTGACGGCCCAGCGGGTTCAGAAGTTTTTCAAGCGCAAACAGCGTGCTGCCCGGAAAGCTGATCACCTGTTTGCCGCCATCCAGAAGCTGCAGCTGATCCATCCGCCGGGTGTTGATCAGAACCGCATCACGGTCATAGCTGCCCTTTGGGGTGGAGCCTTCGGTCAAGCCTGTATTGGCCGCTTGCATAATCACAATCTTGTCCGCGGCGACGCAGGCCTGCAGCACCTTCCACTGCTCCAGCAGGGTTGCCGGCTGGACCACCGCCAGCGCTTCTCCCTCGCCCGAGCGGAACCCCTTGCGGAACCGCCGTGTGGCGCGGGCGCTGGTCAGCACGTGGCGGCGCCCGCAGATGGATTTCAACGTCCGGATAAGCTCTGCATCGCTCATGACACCCGCCCTTCCCTGCTCAGTAAGCCACAGATGGCAGCCAGGTCGCCAGTGCCGGCCAAAGGTAGACAAACATCAGACCCGTCAGCTGCAGCAGCACAAAGGGGATGATGCCCTTGTAGATATGACCAAGACGGATTTCCGGCGGGCAGACACCCTTGAGGTAGAACAGTGCAAAGCCAACCGGCGGCGTCAGGAAAGAGGTCTGCAGCGTCACCGCCACCAGGATCACGAACCACACCAGTGCCGGCTCGTCGATAGCACCGAAACCGGGGATGTCGAGGCCCAGACTGTTCACGATCGGGCGCATCAGCGGCAGCACGATCAGGGTGATCTCGATCCAGTCCAGCACAAAGCCAAGCAGGAATACGATGAACAGGATCATGAAGACGGTGCCTTCGGGGCCGAGGCCGGTGCCAAGGATCATGTCCTCGATCAGTGCATCGCCGCCCAGTTCGCGCAGCACATAGGAAAACACCGTGGCGCCCAGGAAGATCGCAAAGATATAGGCGGTGGTGTTGAAAGTTGCCTTCAGCACATTCACCAGCTTTGCAATGGTCAGCTTGCGGTAGCCGAGCGCCAGCAGGGTGGCGCCCAGTGCACCAACACCAGAGGCCTCGGTTGGAGTGGTAAGCCCCGCAAAGATCGAACCAAGCACCGCCAGGATCAGCCCCAGGGTCGGCAGCACCGCGATCAGCACATCCTTGACCGCTTCCCAGTCGGGGCGCTTGGCACCGGCAGGCACCGGGGCTGCGTCGCGTTTGATCAGTGCGATCACGAAGATATAGGTGAGGTAAAGCGCGCCGATGATCACGCCGGGGAAGACGGCGGCCATGAACAGGTCGCCAACACTCAGCGCCATCTGGTCGGCCATGATCACCAGCATGATCGACGGCGGGATCAGAATGCCCAGCGTGCCGGAGGCCGAAACCACACCGGCCGCCAGTGCGGGGCTGTATTTCTGCTCCATCATCGACGGCAGCGACAAGACGCCCAGCAGCACCACGGAAGCCCCGATAATGCCGGTGGAGGCAGCCAGAATGATGCCGATCATGGTGACGGTGATCGCCAGCCCGCCGCGTACGGTGCCGAACAGCCGTTGCATCGCCCCCATAAGGCGTTCCGCCACGCCGGATTCATCCAGCATCAAACCCATGAAGATGAACATCGGCAGCGCCACCAGAACCGCGTTCGACATGGTGGCATAGACCCGGTTCACCACCGCGCCCAGCGTCAGGTAGTCGAGCCCGGTCAGGGTTTCCTCCAGACCGGTCCAGTTCATCATGCCATTGTCGAACAGATAGGCCAGCCCGCAATAGGCCACACCTACCCCGGCCAGCGTCCAGGCCACCGGGAAGCCGGTGAACAACAGCGCGATGAAGGTCAGGAACATGGCGATGACCAGCTTCTCCTCGGTGGTCTCCACCAGGAAGGTCAGTGCCGTGGCCACAACCGCAAAACCAAACAGCGCCCAGATCACAAGCCGCAGGCTCTTGCCTGCGCGTTCCTCTGCCGGGCCCGCCAGCAGCGCATGGCCGTCATGGATCAGCCGCGCCAGCGCTGCCGCCGCCAGCAAGACAAAGCTTAAGGGGATCACTGCCTTCAGCGCCCAGCGGCCAGGCAGGCCAGTCGGGCTGTCGGAGCGTTCGTTCACCCGCCAGCTTTCGTAGAAATAGTCATAGCCCTGGTCGATCATCAGATAGATGAAGGGCACCAGCAGGGCGAGAATGCCGATCACCTCGATGATCCGCTGGGCGCGGCGGCTCAGCTGCATGTGCAGCACGTCCACCCGGACATGGCTGTCGGTGACCAGCGCATAGGAAATGCCGATCATCGTCACCAGCCCGTAGAAATGCCACTGGATCTCGTCCAGCTTGGGGTAGTTCTGATTGAGGAGGTAGCGCAGCGCCACCTGCGAGACGATGGCCAGCACCAGCAGCAGATTGGCCCACATGACCAGATTGCCGGTGCCCTTGACCGCGTTATCGATCAGCACCGCCAGCCGTTGCCGGTCGGGGTCGCCGTGTTCAAGGATCTCTTCGTAGCGTTCGATCGGGTCGTCCTGCAGCTGCAGCTTCTCGGCCATGGTCTCCTCCTCCGGAACGTGGCGTGCGCGGACGTGAATGCGCCCGTATCAGTCAGGGAATGACGAAAATCAGCAAAGGCGGGGCGGCGGAAATGCTGCCGCCCCGAGGAAGCGCAAGCGGGTTACTTGCGCGGGAGGAATGCGTTTTCCTTCCAAACCGCATAGCCTTCACGGAAGGTCTGCATGTCCAGCAGCACCCGGCCGAAGAACTGGTTGCTGGTGGCCTCTTCCGCGGCAACCTCGTCCCAGGTGGCGCGGAACAGTTCCAGCATGCCCTCGTCCCATTGCTTGATCTGCACGCCGTTATTTTCAACGTTGTCGATCAGCGCGTCATGCTGAATGGCTTCGCCTTCGGCAAAACTGTCGGCCATCGACGCTTTGCAGGCGTTTTCGATGATCGCCTTGTGCTGTTCGCTGGCCTCATTCCAGACGTCCTTGTTCACCAGCAGCTCAAACACGGTGGCCTGCTGGTGCCAGCCGGGGAAGTAGTTGTATTTCACCAGCTTGTGGAAGCCGAGACGGGCGTCGATGGCGGGCATGGAGAACTCGGTGGCGTCGATGGCGCCCTTCTCCAGCGCCGGGAAAATCTCGCCGCCGGGCAGCAGCGAGGTTGCCACGCCCAGCTTCTGCATCACCTTGCCGCCCAGGCCGAAGAAACGCATCTTCAGGCCGTTCAGGTCCTCGGCACTGTTGATTTCCTTGGCAAACCAGCCCGAAGTCTCGGGCGCGATCACGGCACAGGGCAGAACCTTCACGTTATAGCCCGCCTGGTCGTACATCTCCTGATACAGGGTCATCCCGTTACCGTAGTAGAGCCAGGCCATGTATTCGCCGGCTTCCGGGCCAAACGGCACGGCCGAGAAAAGCGGCGCGGCCGGGATTTTACCTGCCCAATAGCCGGCAGTGGTGTAGCCGGAATTGATCTTGCCCGAGGACACCGCGTCCAGGATCTCAAACGGCGGCACCAGCTTGCCCGGTTCATAGACCTTCATCTTCAGGCTGCCGCCGGACATCAGATCCAGCTGCTCAGCCACCCGGGGGATCGGCGAGCCAAGGCCCGGCAGCGAGGTCGAAAAGGCAATCGGGGTTTTCAGAAGCAGCTTGTCGGCGGCTTGAGCAGCGGGAGCTGCCAGCAGCGATGCGGCAACGGCAAGCGAGGTCAGGGTCTTTTTCATGATATCTCCTCCGGGTTCAGTCCGGCCGCTCCTCCGGCCGCAGATCCAACCGCTGATGCGGCACAAGTGGTAAATATTGTTTACCTCGCAATCAGGTCAATAATTTTATTTACCACTTGCTGTCACATCCGCCCTGATGGAACAGTTCTTAGCGCAACGAATTTTCAAGTGATTTTTTATCCGTTTTCACAAGTATCTTTATTTTTCAAAATACTGAGAGAAGTCAGCCCATCCGTATTTCTGGGTATGTCAGCTTGCAGTTTGCCATATCAGTGGTAAAGTTTATGAATGACCCCACTACCGCGCCTTTCCGGCAACTGAGCGAGCATCATGACCGACATCAGCCCTTTTGACCCCGTTGGACACGAATCAATTGCCGACGCCGTGGTCGATCAGATTGAGACGATGATTGTTGACGGCATCCTCAAGGAAGGGCGCAAACTGCCCTCCGAGCGGGAGCTGGCAGAGGCCATGGGGGTGTCCCGCCCGAAGCTGCGTGAGGCGCTGCAAACGCTGGAAAACCGCGGGCTGGTCCATGTGCGCCATGGCGAGGGCACGTTTATTGCCGCGCTCACGGGCCGGGCGATGTCCCCTGCCCTGCTGTCGCTTTACACCCGTCATGGCGGCGCCTTCTACGACTACCTGGAATACCGGCGCGAGCAGGAAGCCTTTGCCAGCCGATTGGCGGCGATGCGGGCCACAGAATCCGACAAGGCGCGGCTGACTGAAATCATCGGCGATATGCAGAAAGCCTGGGAAGACGACGACGCGGATGCCAGCCAGGAGGCCGACTTCCGCCTCCATACGGCGGTCGTGGATGCCAGCCAGAACACCACACTGATCCATATGATGGCCTCGGTCTATGACCTGACCCGGCAAGGGGTTTTCTACAACCGGAAATTCCTGCGCACGATGGACGGTTCGGGCGAGAAGCTCCTGGAGCAGCACAAGGAGATTGCCCGGGCGATCATCGACGGTGATCCGGAGCGCGCGGAAAGCGCCGCCCGCCGCCACATGGATTTTGTCGAGCAATCCTTCCGCACCGGCCAGGAGCAGCAGGCCCGGGAAACCCGCGCAGCCAAGCGGCGCCAACTGACGAAGTAGGCGGCCGGTCTGCTTCATGTTCGGGCTCCCAGCAAGGCCCCGCCGGCAGAGGAGCTGTCAATTCCTGGCCCTCCGGTGAGTGCCGCTTCAAGGCAAATACCCGACTCCAAAGTCATCCATAGTATCCCCCAGCCTTCCGCCCCCTTGTGAGTTTGCGCATTACTTCCTGGGCAGTTTGGCGAAACATGCCTGCATCCATTCAGCGACCCGCAACAGGCGCGGGTCTTCGAAAGGGGTTTCGGGGAACACGAGGTGCGAACCTGTCTCCTGCCGTATCGCGGTCGGGTGCAGACGAACCAGCCGGCCGGATTTGATGTCATCCTGATCCGTCGGCGCATCGGATAAGGATACTCCGTTGCCTGTTCCTGCGAACTCGGTGGCCAGCGCACGATTGTCGAAGATCATGATATTTTCGGGTTTCAGCTCGGGGCGGCCGACGGCATCAAACCAATCCGTCCAGACGTGCTCATACCCCCGCGCCGCTGTCAGAGGCAGTAGTGCAATCTCTTCCGGTGTCAGGGGCAATTTGCGCCCCTCCACCAATGCCGGGCCGCACAGGGGGGCAAGCAGGTCATAGTGGATCCGGATTGCCGTCAGCCCGGGCCATCTGCCAAGCCCGTGACGAAGCGCAGCATCAAGTCCGCCGGTCTCAAAATCCGCGAGCTCATAGGAAAAGTCGAATTCGACTTTCAGATCAGGATAATCGCTGTAAAGCTCGTCAATATTCGGCAGCAGGACGCGGGAAACATACCATGGCACCGCGCTGATCCGGACAGTGCCGCCGAGCCCCTTGGATTGGAAGCCCCTCACCCCTGCGTCTATTTCGTCGAGCGCCTGCGTCAAAACG
>JBFOLS010000230.1:0-2250 GCA_040830225.1 Leisingera sp. | reverse complement strand
GCTGAAGACCCAGCTGGAGGGCACCGGCGTCAGCGTGGTCAATGTGACCGCGTCCGAGGCAACCCTGGCCGTCATGGGGCCGCGCTCACGGGCTTTCCTGCAAGGTTTGACCGGCGCGGATCTGTCGAATGAGGCCTTCCCCTTCGGCAGCTTCCAGGATCTGCATCTGGGCCACGCCCCAGTCCGGGCGCAGCGGATCACCTATGTGGGCGAGCTGGGCTGGGAACTGCATGTTCCGGCAGAGTTCGCGCAGCAGGTCTTTGAAACTGTCATGGCGGCCGAGGACGCCCCGCGCCTGTGCGGCGGCATGGCGGTGGATAGCTGCCGGATCGAGAAAGGCTTCCGCCACTGGGGCCATGACATCGGCCCGTATGACAGCCCGGTGGAAAGCGGCCTGGCCTTTGCTTGCGATTTCACGACAGAGTTCACTGGTAAGGCGGCGATAGAAGCCAAACGCGCAGAAGGCGCCGCCAGCCGCTTGCTGTGCTTCCGGCTGCTTGATCCGGAGGCGTTGATCTTTGGCAAGGAACCCATTCTGCGGAACGGCGAGATTGTTGGGCGGCTGACGTCCGCCAGCTATGGCTGGACCGTTGAGGGCGCCGTGGGCTTGGGGTACGTATCCCGCCCCGAATGCGCAACGCTGAAAGATCCGGAACAGGGCAGCTATCAGATCAAGGTGGCCGGGAAACCCGTTGCCGCCACGGTCAGCCTGCGGCCGCTGTATGACCCCAAAAACTCCAGGATGCGAGGCTGTTAAGCTGGCAGGGCGCTGTCAGCGCCTTGCTTCTTTTGTTCAGGTGACATGAAAGCCTGCATCCGGCAGGCTGCACCATTCCGCCAGCAGCTGCGCCACCTGATGGATCGGATCGTCCACTCCCATGTCCTCTGTGCGCAGCACAGCGCACCAAGGCACGGTGATGCCGTCCGCCGTTACTTGCGCGCCAACGATGCGGCCCTCGGCAAGTGCGGTCTTCAGCGCCCAATTCGATAGCACGCTGGTGCCGAGATCCGAGGCGACAAGCTCGACAATCGCCTCCGGCAGCTCCACTGTCGCGGCCCATTTCGGATAGCTGTCGGTTGGGCGGAACAGTCGGGCGAACTCGCGGTCGGGCTCGGGTACCTTGGTGTAGGTGATGAATGGCTCGCCGACGATATCGTTGCCCTCGACAAACGGGCGGTCCGCCAACCTGTGCGACGGTGCCATTATGTACAGCAGCGGATCCTCGAACAGGGGCAAGGTAGAGAGGCCCGGCTGTGCCACATCGCCGGACATCACAGCAATGTCGATATGGCGGTTCAGCACGCCCGTTAGCGGATCGCTGCGGGCGCCGGCCATGATCTGTAAGTCGATGCCTTCGGCGCGGGACTTCAGGAACCTGATGAAGGCGGGCAGCCAGCGGTAGTTGCTGTAGGCCTCAACCGACAGGCGCACCACATGCTGAATGCCGGCATTCATCCGCCGCACATCCTCTTCAGCGCGGCTGAGGTCGGAGAGGATGCGGTCCGCCACCACCGCGAGGTACTCGGCGGCGGGAGTTATCCGAAGCCGCTTGTGCATCCGGGTGAAGAGCGGCACATCCAGCCGCCGCTCCGCCTCGCGCAACCGGTGCGACAGGGCCGAAGGCGTCACCCCCAGTTTCTCGGCTGCATCTGTGATGCGGCCGGTTTCGATGATCGCCTGGATCAGCTGCAGATGTCGGAGGTCGAGGAGAGGTTTCATAGGGGCATGGCCTGAATCAAATTCAACAAAGAGAGAAAACTTAGAGATTGGTTTTCAGTCAAGCGGAGTGTGAAATCGCCGCAAAGATTTCCTTTGGAGCCAGACATGAACGCCGACGCCAAACGCTCGATCGGGCAGGATAAAGCCCACCATGTGCATCCGCAGTCAAACCTGCGCCAGCATGCCGAGAACGGGCCGACAATGATCACCCACGGCAAGGGCGTGTTCATCTACGACAGCGACGGGCGCGAGATCATTGACGGGTTCTCGGGCCTCGGTTGCGTCAGCCTCGGCTATCACAACGAGCGCCTGGCCAGCGCCGCTATGCGCCAGATGAACACGCTGCCCTTTGCGCCGACTTTCTACAACCGCTCGCACCCCAAGGTGGCGGAGCTGGGCGAAAGGCTGACTTCTCTGGCGCCGAACGGCATGACCCGGGCGATGTTCCAATGCTCGGGTTCGGAAGCCAATGACACCGCGATTAAGCTCCTGTGGTACACCAACACCGCCAAGGGCGAGCCGGATCGGCG
>JBFOLS010000229.1:0-4775 GCA_040830225.1 Leisingera sp. | reverse complement strand
GGCGCTGACCTTCACCTTTGACGGCAAGCGCTACAAGGGGTTTGAGGGCGACACGCTGGCCTCGGCCCTGCTGGCAAACGGCGTGCGGCTGATGGGCCGCTCGTTCAAATACCACCGTCCGCGCGGCGTGCTGACCTCGGGCTCGGAAGAGCCCAACGCACTGGTCGAACTGCGCAGCGGCGGGCGGCAGGAGCCGAACACCCGCGCCACGGTCGCGGAGCTTTATGACGGGCTGGAGGCAAACTCGCAGAACCGTTGGCCGTCCCTGAAGCACGACTTCATGGCGGTGAACGACCGGTTTTCGAACTTCCTGACCGCGGGCTTCTACTACAAGACCTTCATGTGGCCTGCGGCGTTCTGGGAGAAGTTCTACGAGCCCATCATCCGCAAGGCGGCAGGCCTTGGCAGCATCAGCTTTGAGGATGACCCGGACGCCTATGACAAAGGCTTCCTGCATTGCGACCTGCTGGTGATCGGTGCCGGTCCCTCTGGCCTGATGGCAGCACTGACTGCAGGACGTGCCGGGGCGCAGGTGATCATCGCGGATGAAGACTTCCTGCTGGGCGGGCGCCTCAACTCCGAAACCTTTGGCATCGGCGATCTGACCGGCGCGGGCTGGGTCGAGCAGGCGCAGGCCGAACTGGCCTCGATGCCGAATGTGCGGGTGATGCCGCGCACCTCGATCATCGGCGCGTTTGACCATGGTATCTATGGTGCGGTCGAGCGCACCGCCGACCACGTGCTGGCGCCGGAAGCGGGCAAGCCGCGTCAGATCCTGTGGCGGATCTACTCCAAGCGTGCGCTGCTGGCGGCAGGGGCAACGGAGCGTCCGATCGCCTTTGAGAACAACGATCGTCCGGGTGTGATGCTGGCTGGTGCCGTGCGCGCCTATGCCAACCGCTGGGCGGTGACGCCGGATCAGACGGTTGCAGTGTTCACCAACAACGACGACGGCCACCGCACCGCAGCGGATCTGATTGCCAAGGGTGTGAAAGTCACCGCGGTGATCGATACCCGTGCAGATGCGCCCAAGGTCGAAGGGGCCGAGCTGTTTGCCGGTGCCCAGGTGATCGACACCAAGGGCCGGCTGGGTCTGGAAGTGGCGCGGCTGCGCCTGGCCAATGGCACCACCCGCGACGTGCCTTGCGGTGCGCTGGCGGTCTCCGGCGGCTGGAACCCGAATGTGCATCTGACCTGCCACCAGCGCGGCCGTCCGGCCTGGCGCGAGGACATTGCGGCCTTTGTTCCCGGCGGAACCCTGCCGCAGAACCTGTCGGTCTCCGGGGCAGCCAATGGCGATTTCTCCACTGCTGCTGCGCTGCGCACCGGTGCCGAAGGTGCCATTGCCGCGCTGTCCGAGCTCGGGATCGAGGCAAAAGCCGCTGGTCTGCCCGAGGCCGAGGATGCGCCGGTCAATGTGACCCCCTTCTGGTATGTGAAGGAAGGCAAGGGCCGCGCCTGGATCGACCAGCAGAACGACGTCACCGTCAAGGACGTGAAACTGGCGCATCAGGAGAACTTCCGCTCGGTCGAGCATCTGAAGCGCTACACCACCCTTGGCATGGCAACCGATCAGGGCAAGACCTCCAACATGGGCGGTCTGGCTGTTATGGCCGAATTGGCCGGCAAGCAGATCCCCGAGGTCGGCACCACCATGTTCCGCCCGCCGTACACGCCGGTTTCCTTTGGCGTGATGGCAGGCCGTTCGGTGGGTGAGGAGTTCCGCCCCACCCGCAAGACGCCCAGCCACAAATGGGCCGAGGAGCAGGGCGCGGTATTCGTCGAGGTCGGCCAGTGGCTGCGGGCGCAGTGGTTCCCGAAAAAGGGTGAAACCCATTGGCGCCAGTCGGTGGATCGCGAAGTGCTGCAGACCCGTAACTCGGTTGGTGTTTGCGACGTGACCACGTTGGGCAAGATCGATGTGCAGGGCAAAGACGCTGCGGCGTTCCTGAACAAGATGTACGCCAACGCGTTTGCCAAGCTGCCGGTCGGCAAGGTCCGCTATGGCCTGATGCTGCGCGAGGATGGCATTGCCTATGACGACGGCACCGCCGCGCGCTTTGCCGAAGATCATTTCGTGGTGACCACCACCACCGCCAACGCAGTTCTGGTTTACCGCAACATGGAATTTGCGCGCCAGTGCCTGTTTCCTGACATGGATGTGCAGCTGATCTCGACCACCGAGGCCTGGGCACAGTTCGCGGTGGCGGGTCCGAATGCCCGCAAGCTGCTGCAGAAGGTCGTGGACCCCGAGTTCGACATCTCGAACGAGGCGTTCCCGTTCATGGCCTGCGGGGAAGTCACCGTGGCGGGCGGCTGCCGGGCGCGGCTGTTCCGGATCTCCTTCTCGGGCGAGCTGGCCTATGAGATCGCGGTTCCGACCCGTTACGGCGATGCGATGATCCGCAAGCTGATGGAAGCGGGCGAGGAGTTCGACGCTGTGCCTTATGGCACCGAGGCGCTGGGCGTCATGCGGATCGAGAAGGGCCATGCTGCCGGCAACGAGCTGAACGGCACCACTTCGGCGCTGAACCTCGGCATGGGCCGGATGGTCAGCAAGAAGAAGGACTGCATCGGCAACACGCTGAGTGAACGTGAGGGCATGAATCGGGACGATGCGCTGAAGCTGGTTGGCTTCAAACCGGTGAATGCATCCGATCCGGTGCAGGCCGGGGCGCATCTGATGAATGCTTCGGGCGAGGTCAGCGCGGCCACCGATCAGGGCTATATCACCTCGGCGGCCTATTCGCCGGTGCTGGGCTGCTCGATCGGGATCGGGTTCCTGAAGAGCGGCGACGCCCGCAAGGGCGAGGTGATCCGCGCGGTCAACCCGCTGGAAGGCAAGGAAGTCCAGGTCGAAGTCGTCAGCGCGCATTTTGTGGATCCGGAAGGGGAGCGTCTCCGTGGGTAAGTTCGATAATCATGGTTTGAAAGCGGTCTCTCCTCTGGGCGGGTATGAGCCGCATGTGGATGCCTTCACCGGCCTGCTGATCCGCGAGGTGACGGACCGGGCGCTGGCCTCGCTGGGCGCGCGCCAAGGGCAGGAGGCGGCGGTGCAATCCGCAGCGGCCTCATATCTGGGCGGAGACCTGCCTGCTCCGGCCAGCTGGAGCGAGACCGGTGAATTCGCCGCTTGGTGGATGGGGCCGGACCTGTGGATGGTTTCTGCGCCGCATGACAGCCGCGAGCTGCTGGCGGGTGAGCTGAAAGAGGCAGTGGGTGAGGCTGGTTCCGTGGTGGAGCAGACCGACGGCTGGTGCCGCTTCGACATGGAAGGCAGCCGCTGCTTTGACGTTCTTGAGCGTCTTTGCAACGCCAACATTCGTGCAGGCAAGACCGGCGATGCCACCCGGACCTCTATGGAGCATTTGGGTGTCTTCCTGTTGTGCCATGAGCCGGGGCAGAAGTACTCGATCGTGGCGCCGCGCAGTTCTGCGGGGTCGTTGCATCACGCGCTGGCGGCGGCGGCAAAGTCGGTTATCTAAGGCTCTGCAACGGCGAATTTGGCAGGCGCTCCGGGTTACGGGGCGCCTGTCTTCTTTGGTGGCAGCACTATGAACTCTGCGGCTGCGGGGCTATCGGCCCACGCCTTGCAGGCTTTGGCAAACTCGCTGGTGATGCGGCGCGGGTTGGTGCGGTTGTAGCCGACGGCCAGCGACAGTGGCGTGCCGCCGTCCGCAATGGGCCGTGCCACCAGCGGCTGGCCGCCATAGCTGAGATCGGTGGCGGGGCGCATGTTCAGGATGGCGCATCCGTGGCCCGCGGCCACCATGGCGCGCACCATCTCGGTGGTGTTGGCCTGCACAATGGTTTCGGGGCGGTGCCTGAGGCCCGCAAACAGGCGCAGCTGATAGTCGGTGACCATGGGGCGGTTCAGGGCAATCAAAGGTTCGGCGGCCAGATCGGAGAGGCTGAGCACCTCATGCTCAGCCAGCGGGTGACCAGGGTGGAGCAGGGCGTAGGGCGGCGCCTGCAGCAGCACATCATAGTCTATCTGCGGGTGGCTGCCGTCCGGGACAAACAGGATTGCGTCATAGCGGCCGTCCTGCAGGCCTGCCTGGGCGGCATCGTTGTGGCATTCCTCCAGCTCCAGCGCGACCTGATGTCGGGGCGCCAGGAAAGGCGCGAGAATCTGCGGCAGGAACCCGGGGGCGACGGGCGCGTAATAGCCAAGGCGGAAGCTGCCGGTGAACTCCTGCTTCAGCTCGGCGCCTTCAGCCAGGAGAGTGTCGTAATCTTCCAGCAGGCGGGTGAACTTGCGGGCCATGTCGCGGCCTGCCCGGGTGGGTTCGATTCCGCGGGCCCGGTGGCGGGTGATGAGCTGAAGCTGAAACTGTGCTTCGCTCTGATCAATAGCGGCCGAGATGGCCGAAGCCGCCACATGCAGCTCCTCGGCGGCGCCGCTGATGCTGCCGTGCTGCAGGGCAGTAGTGAAATAGCGTATGGCTTTGAGGGTGGCGGGCATCTTATCCTCTGAAATTCAGAGGAATGGTATCTGAATATTCTGTTTTTCAAAGATGAAAATCCGCGTCAGGCTGCAACTATCCTGAAAGGAGGCAGCAGATGAGCGAACAGGAACTGAAGGGCTGGAACCACCTGCCGGCATTGCCGCTGCAGACCTCGCCGCTGTTTTACTGGCCGCCGCGGCCTCTTGCGGCGCTGAAGTGGTGGCTGAACGGCTGGTTCCTGATCTCGGAAAAGCTGATTATCGCGGGGATTGCACTGATCTCTTTCTACTGGCTCCAGCCGCCGCTGGAAGAAAGCCAAAACCTGTC
>JBFOLS010000228.1:0-3250 GCA_040830225.1 Leisingera sp. | reverse complement strand
TCCACCTGCAGGCGGGTGTTCATTTCCAGGAAGTAGAAGTTCTTGTCGCCATCGACGATGAACTCCACCGTGCCGGCCGAGGAGTAGCCCACGGCCTTGGCCAGAGCCACGGCCTGTTCGCCCATCGCTTTGCGGGTTTCCTCGTCCAGGAAGGGCGACGGCGCTTCTTCGACAACTTTCTGGTTCCGCCGCTGGATCGAGCATTCACGCTCGCCCAGGTAGATGCCGTTGCCGTGCTTGTCGCAGAGCACCTGGATTTCAATGTGGCGCGGCTGGGTGACGAATTTCTCGATGAAGATCCGGTCGTCGCCAAAAGAGTTCGCAGCCTCGTTCTTGGAGGACTGGAATCCTTCGCGGGCTTCCTCGTCGTTCCAGGCGATCCGCATGCCCTTGCCGCCGCCGCCGGCAGAAGCCTTGATCATCACCGGATAGCCGATCTGGTTGGAGATCTTCACGGCTTCCTCGGCGTCTTCGATCAGGCCCATGTAGCCGGGAACGGTGGAGACGCCTGCCTCCTGGGCGATCTTCTTGGAGGTGATCTTGTCGCCCATGCTTTCGATGGCGCCAACCGGGGGGCCGACAAAGGCAACGCCTTCGGCCTCAAGCGCCTCGGCGAACTTCGAGTTCTCCGACAGGAATCCGTAACCCGGATGCACCGCCTGGGCGCCGGTTGCGCGGATCGCCTCCATCACCTTGTCGATGACGATATAGGACTGGTTGGCGGGCGGCGGGCCGATGTGAACGGCTTCGTCGGCCATTTGCACATGCAGGGCCTGCTTGTCGGCGTCAGAGTAGATGGCAACGGTCTTGATGCCCATTTTCCGCGCGGTTTTGATCACACGGCAGGCGATCTCGCCCCGGTTGGCGATCAGGATCTTATCAAACATAGGCAGTCCCTTGTTCCTTGGTATTCCGGAATGCAAAACGCCGCGCCCGGGGCTGGCCCAGGCACGGCGGATGCGCGATGTCACAAGCGGCCCGGAGGGGCCGGTTATTCAGATGTGCGGAGGCCCCGGCCTCAGCACTTGCGGGGGTTTTGCTCGCAGTAGACGAGGTTGGCTGCGACGCCGACTGCGGCGCCGGTGACCAGGTTGGCGTCGAGGATCGCAGCGCCAAGCGCGCCGGCGCCGCCGCCGTACACGATGCGTTCGCCAGCGGTGTCGCCGCAGGCCGCCACGAGGCCGCAGAGCGAGAACGCCGCGATGAGAGATTTTGCCCGCATGTCCAGTTTCCTTCTTCCGGGGACGTGAATGTCCCTGCCGGAATTGCAGGCCTGGAATTGCGGATCAACGCTTCCGCAGCCGGGGCGGAAAGTTGGGCGGAGGCTTGCCGCATTGGGGGGGGTATACGGCAAGCTTCCGCCAGTGCCTGAAGGGGATAAAAGACGGGCAGGACGCGGATGGGGGCGCGTACCTGCCCGTTCAGGCGAAGGGGCCGGAACAGATGCTCGGCACTGCAGCGTGGCTGCGCTGCTCGCCTCACGATGCACGCCCCCGGCGCGGCTGTAAGCCCCTGAAATGCAAGGCGCTTGATTTGGGCAGATTCCTGCTGAACTGCGGTGCCCGTGTGCAAATTCACGCCGAAATTGCGGGCGGCAAGCGCCTGATGCGCGCCCCCCGGACGCAGCGGCAGGCATCGCGGAGAGATCCGCGGCGCCTGTGCCATGATATGCGTCCAGGGCTGCGCCATTACTCGAACGCCTCCGGGAAGGACGCGCGCGCAACGGCCTCGTCGATGACCAACAGCGCTTCATAGCTTTCCGGGTCAAAGGGATCCTCGGCCGGGATCACCTCGCGGCCGAACAGCCAGCTCAGGCGGCCGGCATCCAGGTTGCCGCGCTCGAACGGCTGATCGCCGAACTGCTCCCACAGCGCCTGCATGAAGGTCATATCGACACGCTTGTCGACATTCTTGCGGTCGCGGAAGCGCTCGCGCCGGGTCAGCGGCGTCACCCCCTTGGGGTTCGGACGGCGGATGGTGAATTGGAAATCGGTGCCGGGCATACGGCCCGGGAACCCGCGGTGTTTCAGCATTTGGGTGCCTCCTGTCCGGCACCCTGCGGGCGGGAAAGGGCCGGCCGCAGGGCCGGACCCTTATGGTCGTTACTTGAGCTTGCCGGTGTAGGTCGGCTCAGTCGAGATCGGCTCGGGCTCGACCACGACGAATTCTTCTTCCTGCTGAGCGCAGGCTGCAACGGCGGCCAGCAGGCCTGCCATAGCGATAAGCTTGATGCTCTTGGACATTTCTGTCTCCTGACTAAATACGCGAAACCTGCGGGGGCTCGGCCCTCCGCGTGCCTCAACCTCAATGTGAAGGCAGCCTTCTGGCTGCCCGCGCCAAGGATAGCCGGGTTTGCAGCGGTGTCACATGCAATTCGCGGCAAATGACGGGGTTGTGGCTGCAATGCCGCAAGAATCCGCCGATCTGAAGTTCGCCCCGCAAGATATTGTGGATGCATCAGAAAGCCTCCCACATGCAGCTTGCGTTCTCAAAGCGGTAGGCCTCGAAAAACTGGGTGGCGGCAGGGTCCTGCGCACCAAAGGGCACCATCCGGTCCGACAGCGAGATCACCACCCGCGCGGGTTCCAGCCCGTGTTCGGCCAGGTAAGGCAGCGCCAGGGTCTCGCATAGGTGGTCCATATCGGGAGCCGCGGCTTCATAAGAAACGGAGCCGCTTTCGCGGGCGATTTCCGGCGCCACAAAGCGGAAGCGCGCCCAGGTCTGACCCGGCGCGTCATCCAGCAGCACCTCGGCAAGGGTCACCGGCTGGCCCGAGGGCACCGCAACAGGTTCGCTGGCCATGGCTGCAGCGGCAAAAAGGGTAAATGGGAAAGCAGCCAAAAGTCTGCAGCCCCGGCCCCCGGTTTCCCAGGCTCCTCCGGCCGGAGCTGCAGGCGCAGCACAAAAAGCGCGCGCTGTCTGATTTCGGCTGACGCGGATCATGAGGCTGATTCGCTCTTCATGTCAATTTTTGCCGCAATTTTGCGCGGATTATCCGGTTTCAGACCGGTTTCTGGGCACAGTCCGTTCTTGCCCCGCCCGGCATGGCGCAGCCAGCGGGCACGGTTGCCGGGGTGTTCCAACACGTCGGCGATCAATCCGGCGGCATTGGAGGGCACCCGGCCCATCACCTGCCCGCCCGCGCGGACCCGCAGCCCCTGCCCTTCGGCGGTGACTTCCACCACCGGCGAGAAGCCCCGCAAGGACTGCAGCTTGCGCCACATGTCCTGACGGACCTGATGCGCCAGCC
>JBFOLS010000227.1:0-4938 GCA_040830225.1 Leisingera sp. | reverse complement strand
GCAGGCGGCGGCGCATGTCCCGCGTCATCCCCCGGAAATCGTCATCCCAGCTGCCCCAGTCCCGAAGCATCGCCTCCTTAACCGCATAAGACGTCGTCAAAGGACCAGGCGTCAGCAAGTAAGGCTCTCCCAAAAATGGAGGGTCAATCGGCGGTGTGGAAGCGGTCATTGCCTGTCTCCGAAGCATGGTTCGAGAGCATGATTGCAACAGGTCCAAGAATATGTAAAATTTCAAAAAACAATCAAAACATAAGCTCAGCCTATATGTAAGTTTCTGCCGCAGAACAGAGCAGAAAGCCAGAAAACACAGGGTCGTTATGCGCCATAGCCAGCTCAAAGCCTTCCACCATGTCGCTGTCGCCGGCGGGTTCTCCCGGGCAGCGGAAGTCTTGCATCTCACGCAGCCCGCCGTCTCGGAACAAGTGCGCAAGCTGGAACAGGATCATGACTTGCTCCTGTTCCTAAGGGAAAAAAAGCGCGTCAAATTGACGGAGCAAGGTGAAAAGCTTTTACTGCTGACCAAGCAGTACTTTGAAATCGAAAACCAAATTGAAGACTACCTGTCTGAAAGCAGTGCCGTCATTGAAGGCGAACTGCGCATAGTCGCAGACTCGACGCATCATCTCACTGACTTCTTAGGGCCATTCAACAAACGCTATCCGAATGTTTCCATTTCAATCAGGACCGGAAACACAGAGGAGATCCTCTCAGAACTCAGGTCCTACAATGCCGAGATCGGAGTCGTCGGCAGCCTCTCCCCAGGCAAAGACATGTCGATGATACATTTGGGCGCGACGGAAATTGTTGCCTTCGCTGCACGAAGCTTGCTTCTCACGTCGAAGCCGGAGCTTTCGATGGAGGAACTCGCGGAGTTGCCTTTGATCTTCCGGGAGAGCGGATCGAAAACACGCCAGAAGCTGGAAGAAGAAGCCCTGAAAAGGGGGCTGGCTTTAAAGCCCGTGATCGTGGCAGAGGGCAGGGAGTCCGTTCGGGAGCTGGTCGCATCCGGTGCAGGGATTGGGTTTGTGTCCGAGGCTGAATTCGGGCACGATTCCCGCCTGATGCCGATACGGCTGACTGGCACGAGCATGGAAATGAGCGAGTCCATCGTGTATCTGTCGCAAAGACGCGATGTCAAAGTCATCCGTGCGTTTATGGAGTTTGCCGAAAAGACACTTGGGGAACGCAATATCCCCCCGGGCTGAACGAGTTCAGCACCGGGGAGGGTTTTTGCTCCTTGCAGCTCAACGCGACCGCCAGGCCTGCGTTCGTTTCAGGATGCCTTTGGAAGCCGCAAGGTGAATGATCCTGGCCAGCGCGTTGGTGTAGAAGATCATCATCCCCATGGCGGCCGCCGGGGCGATGTCGCCGGCGTCATCCATGTTCAGCACCGCAATCGAAGCCAGCGTGGTTTTCGGCGAATAGAGGAACACCACCGCCGACACCGTCGTCATCGCGTTGACAAACAGGTAGATGGAGATGTCCAGCACCGCCGGCAGGCAGACCGGAACAGTGACACGGGTAAACAGCTTCATGGTCGGCTGCTTGAGCGAGGCTGACACCGATTCAAACTCGCGGTCCATCTGTTTCAGCGCGGTTACCGCAGTCAGATGCGACACCGTGTAAAAGTGTGTCACCGTGCAGACCACCAGGATCGCCATAGTGCCATAGATCGCATTCAGCGGGTTGGCCGGGTTGTTGAAGAAGAAGATATAGGCCAGTCCCAGCACCATCCCCGGAATGGCCATCGGCAGCATGGCAAACATCTGGAAGATGGCGCGGCCGGTGCGGAAGCCCTTGGATTTTTCCACCAGATAGGCGCCAAAGAACACAATGGCGGTGCCCGCAGCAGCCGTCATCAGCGCCAGCTTGATGGAGTTCACATAAGAGCCCCAGCCGCCGCCATCCATCTTGTCGAACTGGTAGTTGTTCAGGCTGAGGCTGAGGTCATAGGGCCAGAACTTGATCAGCGCTGCAAACTGGCAGACCGCAAGCAGCCCGGCGATGAAGATGCCGATCAGGGTGCAGTAGGCAAAGAAGATACGGTCCATCTTTTTGTTCGGCTGCGGCTCATAAGGCACCGAGCGGGCCGATAGCAGCGCCACTTGTTTGGACTGCACCATGCGGTCGATGGCAAAGGCCAGGATCGCCGGGATCACCAGCACAACCGAGACCACCGCGCCCATTTCAAAGTTCTGCTGGCCGATCACCTGCTTGTAGATGTCCACGGCCAGCACGTTGAACTGGCCGCCAATCACCTTTGGCAGGCCAAAGTCTGTAATCACCAGGTTGAATACCACGAAGGCAGCCGAAATCAGGCCATAGCGCGCGCCCGGCACGGTGACGGTCCAAAAGGTGCGCCACGGCGTGGAGCGCAGGCTGGCGGCGGCCTCGTAAAGGCGCGCATCCGAGATTGCCAGCGCAGTTGATATGATGATGAAGGCATGCGGGAAGGTGAAGAAGACCGAGCCGATAACAATCCCGATCGGCCCATAGATACTGGCGCCGAACAAGAGTTCCTTGATCATGCCCTGGTTGCCGAACAGATAGACCAGCGCGATGCCGGGCAGCAGCGACGGCACCAGTATCGGCGCCATGGCAATCAGGCGGAACACGCCCTTGTACTTCATACAGCTGCGGTTCAGCGCATAGGCAAACCAGAAGGCCAGAGAGACGGTCACAACCGTGCTCAGTACCGCAATCCACAGTGAATTCTTGATCGAGTTGAACAGGGCGGGCGTCGAGAAATAGGAGACGAAGTTGTCCAGGCCCCGCGATTTGACCGGCCGCAGCTGCACCCGGCGGAAGGTGTTGGAGTCCAGCGTGACCCAGTCTGTGCCGGTTTGCAGGTTGGAGCCGACCAGGAAACGTCCCGTATCCGTGGTATTGCGGATCTGGTACATCACCGGGCTGCGGAAACTAAAGTCCGGGAAAAAGCCGGTGACCGGCAGCCGCCCGTCAGCCCCGGTGGACAGCTCTGTCTCGGCAAAGGTGCCCGTGCGGGCGTTCAGCTCGGCACCGGTCAGCACGCTGCCGTCAAACTGCCCGGCCTCGTCGCTGACCTGAAACTCATACTGTGCCAGCTCCATCCGGTAGGTCGAGAAGGATTTCGACAGCATCGCATAAAGCGGGAACACCATCGACACGACCAGATAGAGCGCAATGATGATCATGCTGCCGCGCATGATGATGTCATCCCGGCTCAGCTTGCCCTTGATGACAGGACCTGCGGGTAGAACGTCCTGGGTGGTATCAGTCATTGCTCTCACCCTTCCTGACGCGGCATGTCGAAGACCATCAGGCGGCTGTCGGGCAATTCGATTTCCATCTGGCAGCCGGCTTCCAGACCCAGGCGGCGCACCGCATTGATCGAGAAGTCGGCAATCAGCTCCTTGCCCCCGAACCGTTCATTGGTCAGGCGGCAGCGCCAGAAGGAGCCGAGGAATTCCATTTCAGCCAGCTGCACATCAATACAGTTGCGGTTGCCGCTGGTTTCCAGATAGCCGGATTCATGCGGGATCACGTCCTCGGGACGGATGGCGGCAATCACCGCGGTGCCGTCGGCAAAGTCATGCGGCAGGCAGGCAAAGGTCTTTTCGCCTACGGCCAGGCGCCCGCCCTTGGCAACCGAGGAGCTGATCTGGTTCATCTCGCCGATGAAGTCGGCAACAAACAGATTGGCCGGTTCCCGGTAGATTTCGGTGGGGGAGCCGACCTGCTCGATCACTCCGTGGTTCATCACCACGATACGGTCGGCCATGGCCAGCGCTTCTTCCTGATCGTGGGTCACCATGATGGTGGTGACACCCAGCTTGCGCTGCAGTTCCTTGATCTCGTGGCGCAGATGGACGCGCACCTTGGCGTCCAGCGCGGACAGCGGCTCGTCCAGCAGCAGGAGGCCCGGATTGGTGGCAATGGCTCGCGCCAGCGCAATCCGCTGCTGCTGGCCGCCCGACAGCTGCGCCGGGTATTTTCGGCCTTGCTCAGGCAGCCCCACCAGCTCCAGCAGTTCGGCGACCCGCGCATTGATTTCCTGTTTGCTGCGGCCTGCGTTCTCCAGGCCGAACGCGATGTTCTTCTCGATCGTGAGGTTGGGGAACAGCGCATAGGACTGGAACACGATGCCGAAGTCGCGTTCGGACGGCGGCAGGTTGGACACATCCTGCCCGCCCTGGGTCACCGACCCCTTGGTCTGCAGATCCAGACCGGCAATGGCGCGCAGCAGGGTGGTCTTGCCGCAGCCCGACGGGCCGAGGAAGCAGACGAATTCACCGTCTTTCACGTCCAGGGCAATATCTCTAAGGGCGATGAAGCTGCCGAACGCTTTCCACAGGTCGCGGATACTTAGATAGGTTTCTTTTGGCGGGGTCATTTGAAGCACGTCGCTGGTCCTTGCATATGCCAACGCATCGCCCGGTCTTTTGTCAACCGGCGGCATGTCTCTGGGCATGGGGAAGTGTGATACCGGAAGGGAAAAGGGCGGAGGGGATGCCCCTCCGCCCGAACAGGCTTACTTCGCTTCCGACTTGCCGTCGTAGCGGGACTGCCATTCCTTCAGGATTGCAGCGCGGTTGTTGGCTGCAAACTCAAAGTCATTGTCGATCATTGCATCCAGCAGGCCTTCGGGGAAGAACTCCACCGGCTTGGCAACGCCCGGGTAGGCCACGACTGCATAGCCGGTGTTGTACATCTCGTTGGCTTCCTTGGTGACCGTGAAATCAACCAGCTTCTGTGCGGCTTCCAGATTGGCAGTGCCTGCCACAATGGCGGGTGCCTCCCATGCCCACCCAACGCCTTCGGGGGGGACGAAGTTTTCCAGCGGGGCGCCCGCCGCCCTGGACTTGGGCCCGCGGGAGGGAAAAGAGATGCCGGTCGGGAGTTTACCCGCCGCGGCCAGCGTGCACGGCTTGGGCCCGGGCAGGGGGGAGTGGGCCATGG
>JBFOLS010000226.1:0-12977 GCA_040830225.1 Leisingera sp. | reverse complement strand
TTGAAATCAATGGTGCGGACGGCGGGACTCGAACCCGCACGGCCATAAGGCCAGGAGATTTTAAGTCTCCGGTGTCTACCATTCCACCACGTCCGCACAAGGCACCGCTTGGCAATGCCCTAGCCGCAGGTCTAGCCTCCAGGTTTTGCGCCGGCAATCGGTTTTAGGGGTTTGCAGAAAATTTTTCCCGTGATGCGGTCGCAGCTACAGCTCAACGTCGCCCGCGCCCGGTGGTGCCAAGGGCCCGCCCGGATCCGCCAGATAGCGTTCCGGCAGCCAGGGATTGAGCTCGAGCGCCTGTGTCAGGGCCTCGCGTGCCTCCTCCAGCCGGGAAAGACCGTAAAGCGACAACGCCCGGCCGCTCATCGCCGCGATGTGGCGGGGCGACAGTTCCAGCGCCCTATCCAGATCAGTCAGCGCAGCGGCAAAATCGCGGCGCAGGTAATGCACAAAGGCGCGCTGGTTGTACCCCTCGGCGTAGTCCGGGCAATAGGCAATCAGCTGATTGAAATCCTCCAGCGCCCCGAGGAAGTCGAAAGATGACCGGCGGGTCATGCCGCGGTTCAGTATTTCCTGCGCCTGCTCGTCCGGGGCATCGGCCCAAAGCTCCCACATCTTATTGGCAATCGTGCGAGCCTGGCCTTCGGTTTCCGCCTGCTGGACCTCGCTCACAAGCGCGTCCAGCGGCGTGCTGTGGTCAGGCGCAGCCGGGCACTCCGCTCTGGCAGCAGAAGCGGCACCCAGCGCACAAGCGGCCGCTGCGGCAGCGGAGGCGGATCGGAACGGGGCACGGAGCAAAGACAGCAGCATACCCTTATGCTGGCACAATTCCGCGGGCGATCAAGTCAACTGGCCGTGCGCGGGCTTAAAGCGGTCCCAGCGCGCCATCCTCCTTCACCGCTTCCATCGCCACATAGGTGGACGTCGATGCGACATGCGGCAGCGAAGAGATTTTCTCGCCCAGTACGGCCCGGTAATCGGTCATCGACCTTGTACGTACTTTCAGCAGGTAGTCGAAATGCGAGGCCATCATATGCGCCTGCTCGATCTCCGGCAGTTTTGCCACCGCCGCGTTGAACTTGGCCAGTGCCGCTTCCCGCGTGTCATTCAGCTTCACCTCGACAAAGGCCACGTGGTCCAGCCCCAGCCGGATCGGATCCACCAGCGCCCGGTAGCCAGTGATAATGCCGTCCGCTTCCAGACGCCTCAGCCGGGTCTGGGTCGGGGTCTTGGACAGGCCGATCCTGCGGGCGAGGTCCGCAATGGAGATCCGGCCGTCCTCAGCCAGGACATTCAGAATCGCGCGGTCGAACCGGTCGAGATCAACAGAGTTCATTTGGACTGCCAATTGCTGGAACTTTTACTTAATCGAACTATGTATATCGAATCTTTAGGCATTTGTCCCGCCAAAAAGGGTGTATCCTAAGCAAAATCCCTGCACACCTTCTGTGGAGTTCCCTGCATGACAACCCAACCCCAACTGCGCCACCGGATTGATGCCGGAACCTATGCTGACCAGACTGCCGTCCGTGACCAGCTGATTGCCCAGGCGGCTTTGTCCGAGGCCGACCGCAAGCGGATCTCCTCCAATGCTGCCGCGCTGGTGCGCGACATCCGCGGCCATTCCGCGCCGGGGCTGATGGAAGTGTTCCTGGCGGAATACGGACTGTCTACTGATGAGGGCGTTGCACTGATGTGCCTAGCCGAAGCGCTGTTGCGTGTTCCGGATGCCGATACCATCGACGCGCTGATCGAGGACAAGATCGCCCCCTCCGACTGGGGCAAGCACCTGGGCAAATCCACCTCCTCACTGGTCAACGCCTCCACCTGGGCGCTGATGCTGACCGGCAAGGTGCTGGACGAGGAACGCAGTCCCATCGGTGCCCTGCGCGGCGCCATCAAACGCCTGGGCGAGCCGGTGATCCGTACCGCCGTCAGCCGCGCCATGAAAGAAATGGGCCGCCAGTTCGTGCTGGGCGAAAGCATCGAAAGCGCCATGGACCGCGCCGCGGGGATGGAGGCCAAGGGCTATACCTATTCCTACGACATGCTGGGCGAAGCTGCCCGCACCGAGGCGGATGCGGCGCGGTATCACCTGGCCTATTCCAAGGCGATCTCGGCCATTGCCGCCGCCTGCAACAGCGCTGACATCCGCAAGAACCCCGGGATTTCGGTGAAACTTTCGGCCCTGCACCCGCGGTATGAGCTGGCGCAGGAAGACAGCGTGATGGAGCATCTGGTGCCGCGCCTGAAAGCGCTGGCGCTTTTGGCCAAGGCCGCAAAGATGGGCCTCAACGTCGATGCCGAGGAAGCCGACCGTCTGTCGCTGTCGCTGGAAGTCATTGACGCCGTGGTTTCGGACCCGGCGCTGTCGGGCTGGCACGGTTTTGGCGTCGTGGTGCAGGCCTATGGCCCGCGCACCGGGCTGGCCATCGATGCGCTGCATGAAATGGCCGAGAAATACGACCGCCGCTTCATGGTGCGTCTGGTGAAAGGCGCCTATTGGGACACCGAGGTCAAGCGCGCCCAGGTCGAGGGCGTCGACGGGTTCCCGGTCTTTACCTCCAAGGCGCTGACCGATGTGTCTTATATCTCCAACGCCCGCAAACTGCTGGGGATTACGGACCGGATCTATCCGCAGTTCGCCACCCATAACGCGCATACCGTCTCCGCCATCCTGCATATGGCTGAAGGGATTGAAAACGAGCGGTACGAATTCCAGCGCCTGCATGGCATGGGCGAGACTCTGCACCAGATGGTGCTGGAGCAGAACAAGACCAACTGCCGGATCTATGCGCCGGTCGGCGCCCACCGCGACCTGCTGGCCTACCTGGTGCGCCGCCTGCTGGAGAACGGTGCCAACAGCTCCTTCGTGAACCAGATCGTGGATGAAAATGTCTCGCCGGATATTGTTGCTGCCGACCCGTTTGCGGCAGTTGCGGACATCACCCGCAATATCCCGACCGGGCCGGAGCTTTATGCGCCGGAACGCCCAAACTCCAAAGGCTTCGACTTGGGCCACGCGCCGTCGCTGGCGAAGATCGAAGAGGCCCGCGCGCCGTGGCGCACACACCAATGGCAGGCTGGCCCGTTGCTGGCGGGCGATGCCCGGCCCGAAGCAGCCAAGGACGTGACCAGCCCCGCCGATCTGAGCGCGGTGGGCACCATCAGCCAGTGCAGCCCCGAGGATATCGAGCTGGCGCTGGCCTTGGCAGATCCATGGGATGCCCCGGCCGGAGAACGCGCCGCGATCCTGAACAAGGCCGCGGACCTTTATGAGGAGAATTTCGGCGAACTCTTTGCCATCCTTGCCCGCGAGGCAGGCAAGACCATCCCCGATGCGGTTGCCGAACTGCGCGAAGCGGTGGACTTCCTGCGTTATTACGCGGCCCGTATCCCTGCCGATCCGCCTGCAGGCATCTTCTCCTGCATCTCGCCCTGGAACTTCCCGCTGGCAATCTTCACCGGCCAGGTCTCGGCCGCGCTGGCCGCAGGCAACGCGGTGCTGGCCAAACCCGCCGACCAGACCCCGCTGATCGCCCACCGTGCCGTACAGCTGATGCATGAGGCCGGCGTGCCGCGCAGCGCCATGCAACTGGTGCCGGGCCGCGGCAGCGTGGTTGGCGCCGCCATCACCTCGGACCCGCGCGTCAACGGCGTCGCCTTCACCGGCTCCACCGCCACCGCCATGCGCATCCGCAAGGCGATGGCTGACAACCTGCAGCCCGGCGCGCCGCTGATCGCGGAAACCGGCGGCCTCAACGCAATGATCGTCGACTCCACCGCCCTGCCCGAGCAAACCGTGCAATCTGTGATCGAAAGCGCGTTCCAATCTGCAGGCCAGCGCTGCTCGGCCCTGCGCTGCCTCTATCTGCAGGACGATATCGCAGACAACGTGCTGGAGATGCTGAAAGGCGCCATGGACTGCCTGCATCTGGATGATCCCTGGCATCTGTCAACCGACAGCGGCCCGGTCATTGACGAAGGCGCCCGCGCCGGCATCCTGGCCCATGTTGCCAAGGCCCGCTCCGAGGGCCGCGTCCTGAAGGAGATGCGTGCGCCGCAGGGCGGCACCTTCGTCGCCCCGACGATGATCGAGATCCCCGGCATCGGTGCCCTGGAGGAGGAGATCTTCGGCCCGGTCCTGCATGTCGCCCGTTTCAAGTCGCAGGATCTGGATCAGGTGATCTCCGACATCAATGCAACCGGCTATGGCCTCACCTTCGGGCTGCACACCCGCATTGACGACCGGGTTCAGCACGTCTGCGACAGCGTCCATGCAGGCAATATCTATGTGAACCGCAACCAGATCGGCGCCATTGTCGGCAGCCAGCCCTTCGGCGGCGAGGGCCTGTCGGGCACCGGCCCCAAGGCGGGCGGCCCCTACTACCTCAGCCGTTTCTGCGCGCCCGACCGGCAGCAGACCAGAAAGCAATGGGAGACCACCTTTGCCGAACTGCCGGGAGAAAGCGGCGTGCCTGCGCGGCCGGTCACCTCCTCCCTGCCTGGCCCCACCGGTGAGTCCAACCGCCTGACGGTCTCCGCCCGCCCGCCGCTCCTGTGCATGGGTCCGGGACCGGAGGCGGCGGCTGAACAGGCCAAGGAAGTCATCAGCCTTGGCGGCACCGCGATCGAAGCGCACGGCATGTTCGACCTGCACCGGCTGGAGGCGATCCAGGGCATTGCCGGCGTCCTGTGGTGGGGCGACGAAGCCACCGGCCGCGAGATCGAGCAATGGCTGGCTAAGCGCGACGGCCCGATCATTCCGCTGATCCCAGGCAAGCCCGACCGCGCCCGCGTCCTGGCTGAGCGCCACGTCTGCGTCGACACCACCGCCTCGGGCGGCAACGCGCAGCTGCTGGGCGGCAACGCCTGAGGCCAGCCGATAAGTGCTTGACGCTGGGCCGTTTCAGGCCCAGCGTTTCCCCATGTTTCCATTACGAGATCACAACCCGTCCGGCCGCACCCCCTATGTCGTCTACGCGCTGATGGCAGTGAATATCCTGGCCTACATCTATTACACGGCCAGCTATGCCTCCCCCCGTGCACTGGCGTATTTCTATGATGCCTACGCGGTTGTGCCTGCCGAAGTCAGCAATGGTTTCGGCTATGAAACCCTTTTCACCTCCATGTTCATCCACGCAGGCCTGATGCACCTGGGCGGCAACATGCTGTTCCTGTGGATTTTCGGCGACAACCTGGAGGATGAGATGGGGCACCTGCCCTTCCTTGTCTTCTACCTCGCCAGCGGCCTCGGCGCCGGACTGATCCATGTCTTGTCGGCCCCCGGCTCCTGGGTGCCCACGGTCGGCGCCTCCGGCGCCATTGCCGGCGTCATGGGCGGCTACCTGCTGATGTTCCCCAAGGCGCGCGTCGATATCCTGCTGGTGCTGATCGTCTATTTCCGCATCTTCACCATCCCCGCCTTTGTGATGCTGGGCGTCTGGCTGGCGATGCAGTTTTTCGGCGGCCTCGGATCCGACCCCGACCAGGGCGGCGTTGCCTATTGGGCCCATGCAGGCGGCTTTGCCGTCGGGCTGATCCTGAGCCTGCCCCTCTGGCTGCGCCGCGGCGGCCCGTCATTCTGGAACAAGACCCACGGCTCCCCGCCGCATCCGGAGAACGAGTACGAATACTCCGCCAGCCGCATCCCCAAGCTGCCGCGTAAGAAGCGCAATCCGGGGCCTTGGGGGAAGTGACTAAACAATTAGAACTACTTATTAATGACTTCTTGGCGGATGTTCGTATCGCTCATTCAATGCTGCTGGAGCGAACCGGTGGCATGCGTCCCTTGAGGGCTTGGCGTGAAGGGCAGTTGAACAGGAGAGGAAAACTGGGTCCTAAAGCCGGGTACGAATTTCACGGCGTTGGCTGCAGAGTGATATGGGGCCGGAAAAAAGTAGACTTTGACTACGGACCGGACGGGCGAATTGACGGTTTCGACCTTTGGAGATTGCGTATGTACCTTGAGGACAATCCAGATCGCCATCCTGACTATCCACAATTGAAGTCAGACTATGAAAGGGCGCTGACCGAGCGCCGAATTGTACCAATGTGCAAGGACTTATCCACGCGGCTTCATGTTCTTCCACCTAAGGAAGATTCCCAGCTATAAAAAAACCTCGAGCGACACCTAATGCCCCACCTGAAAGCCACCTGCCACTGCGGCGCCGTTGAGATCGAGGCGGAGTTTCCCCAAGGCCTCGCCTCTGCCGCGCGCTGCGACTGTTCGTTCTGCCGCCGCCGCGGCGCAGCTGCGGTCACCGCCATTGCCGCCAGCCTGAAGGTGCTGAAAGGGGCGGAGAATCTCAGCCTCTACACCTGGGGCACCCATACGGCGAAACACTATTTCTGCAAGACCTGCGGCATCTACACCCACCACCAGCGCCGCTCCGACCCGAAGGAATGCGGCGTCAACCTGGGCTGTATCGAGGGCGCCAATCCGCGGACGCATCCGGAAACCTACGGCGAAATCCCCTGGAACGACGGGGTGAACCATCCGTCTGACCAGTAGGTTCTACACGCTGAGCGCAGCGCCCGAGGCTCGGGGCAGGTGCGATAGCGCCCTCCCCGTGGGGGAGGCTCGGGCGCTGCCCTCAACTCCTCACACGAAACAAAAAACGCGGCGCAATGGCCGCGTTTCCAATTCACGAAAATTCGGGCCGGTTCAGCCGCGGATCACCTTGGCGAAGTTCTCGAAGATCGGCTCGTTCGAGCAAACCACCGAGCCGCTGTCGATGATGCCCGCTTCCGGATCGATTGCCTCAGCCAGACCGCCGGCTTCCTTCACAATGATGATGCCAGCCGCCAGATCCCAGGCGTTCAGGCGGCGTTCCCAGAAGCCCTCGTAGCGGCCAGCCGCCACATAGGCCATGTCCAGCGCGGCAGAGCCCCAGCGGCGCACACCGGCGCAGGCAGGCATCAGACGGGCCAGGTCCTGCAGGGTCAGCGGCAGGTCGGCGCGGCCGCCAAACGGCACGCCGGTGGCAAAGATGGACTCGATCATCCGGTGGCGGCCCGACACGCGGATGCGGGTGTCGTTCATCCAGGCGCCGGCGCCCTTCTCGGCAAAGAACATCTCGTCCTTGGCGGCGTCATAGACCACGCCCGCAACGATCTTGCCCTTGTGCTCCAGCGCGATGGAGATCGCCCAATGCGGCAGACCGTGCAGGAAGTTGGTGGTGCCGTCCAGCGGGTCAACGATCCAGCGGCGGGTCGGATCCTCGCCCTCAATCTCGCCGCCCTCTTCCGCGATCCAGCCATAGGTCGGGCGGGCATTGCGCAGCTCTTCCTTGATGATCTTCTCGGCGGCGATATCGGCCTTGGAGACGAAGTCGCCCGCGCCTTTCATCGACACCTGCAGGTTCTCCACCTCGCGGAAGTCTTTCACCAGGGAACGGCCTGCCTTGCGGGCGGCCTTGATCATCACATTGAGGTTTGCGCTGCCAATCATGTCTGCAGAATCCTGTCAGGTCGGGGAGATGCCGGGTCAATGCGTGCCTATACGCCCCCTGCCCCGGCTTGCCAAGGGGCTTTGCCATTATGACCTCTCTGGCAATAACGCCCGGTTACTCTCCCGCCGCCGGTTGAATTCCCTTCCGGCGGCCTCCACACTCCCGCCCGAATAAATAAAGGAATCCCCGATGACCGGACAGATGCAGCGTATTGTGCTGGCCAGCCGCCCCGAGGCGCAGGCCAGCGAAGAGAACTTCCGCCTTGAAAGCGTCGCGATGCCCGCGCCCGGAGAAGGAGAAGTGCTTGTAAAGGTTCACTATATGTCGCTGGACCCCTATATGCGCGGCCGCATGAATGCAGGAAAATCCTATGCCGATCCGGTCGAAGTGGGCGGGACCATGACCGCGGGCGGCGTCGGGGAAGTGATTGCCTCCAACAGCCCCGGCTTCCAGCCCGGCGACTTTGCCCTGGGCATGTTCGGCTGGGCCAGCCACGCATGCGCCAAGGCCTCAGAGATCCGCAAACTGGACCCGGATCTGGCGCCGCTCACCACCGCGCTTGGCGTTCTCGGCATGCCGGGGTTTACCGCTTGGCATGGCTTGCAGGCCTACGGCCAGCCGAAGGCAGGCGAAACCCTGGTGGTGGCCGCCGCCACCGGTCCGGTCGGCTCGATGGTCGGGCAGCTGGCGAAACAGGCCGGTCTGCGCGTCGTCGGCGTCGCGGGCGGCGCAGACAAGTGCAAGCTGGCGGTTGAGACCTTCGGCTTTGACGCCTGCCTCGATCACCGCGCCTATGCCAGCGCCGAAGCGCTCAGCGAGGCGCTGGGTGCAGAATGCCCGGATGGCATCGACATCTATTACGAAAACGTCGGCGGCAAGGTGCTGGAGGCAGTGCTGCCGTTGATGAACAACTTCGGCCGTATTCCGGTCTGCGGCATGATCGCCTGGTATAACAGCGCCGAAACCGGCCTCACGGCCCCCGCCATCTGGCGTTCGGTGCTGACCAAGTTCCTGTCCGTGAACGGCTTCATCATCTTCAACCACTATGACCGTTACCCGCAGTTTCTGCAGGAAGTGGCCCCCAAGATCGCCAGCGGAGACGTCAGGTATCTGGAAGACATCGCTGAAGGCCTTGAGAACGCGCCCAAGACCTTCTTGTCGATGATGCAGGGCGGCAATACCGGCAAGCAGATCGTCAAGCTGGTCTGAGGCCGGCCGCACCGCTGCAATCCTGCGGGACCGCGCGGAGCGGGCACGGAAGCCGGAACGGCGCCAGGCCGCTCCGCGCTTCGCCAAGCGCCTATCGGTGCTGCAGCTTGCGCGCCTCGACCTTGGCCAGGCGGATTAGTTCCTTCATGTAGGGCTTCTCGCGGTCCTCTACCCGGATTGCTGCATATAGCCGCCGGGTGATGCCATCCTTGGTCAGCGGCCGGGTCACATAATCCGAGGAGTATTTCACCTCGCGCACCACCCAGTCCGGCAGCACCGACACGCCGCGGTTCGAGGCGACCAGCAAGAGGATCACCGCGGTCAGCTCCACCTGCCGGATCGACGCAGGCTCGACACCCGCCGGGATCAGCAGCTGGCTGAACACATCCAGCCGGGTCTTCTCAACCGGGTAGGTGATCAGGTTCTGTCCAATGAAGTCCTGCGCATCCACAAAAGGTTTCTCCGCCAAAGGATGCTGGGCGGAAGCAACAAACACAGCATTGTAATCAAACAGCTCGATAAACTCGACGCCGGCGATGTCCTCGGGGTCGGAGGAGACAACCAGATCCACCTCCTCTTTCTGCAGCGCTGGCAGCGCGTCAAAGGCAAGGCCGGGGCGGATGTCCACATCCACATCGCCCCAGTTCTTGCGGAACCCTTCCAGGACCGGGAACAGCCATTCGAAACAGGCGTGGCATTCGATGGCAATGTGCATCCGGCCAGTGTTCCCCTCGCGCAGAGAAGAAAATTCTGCTTGTGCAGCCTCCACTTGCGGCAAAACCTGTTCCGCCAGCCTGAGCAGGCGCAACCCTGCCGGCGACAGTTTCATCGGCTTGGAGCGGCGGATGAACAGCTCCACCCCGGCCTGCTCCTCCAGCCCTTTCACCTGATGGCTCAAGGCACTCTGGGTGATGTTCAGCTGCTCCGCAGCCCTTGCCAGCCCGCCGGCCTCATGTATGGCCTTGATGGTGCGGAGATGACGGAATTCGATGTGCATCCTATCAGATCGCTCATGTTGTTCTTGAGAATTATGAAATTGTCTCACAATGCTGCGCATGCAACAAGAGGCGAAATCAACCTAGCGAGAGACCTGAGATGACGACGCCCAAGATTTCCTTTGAATTCTTCCCGCCGCAGAATCTCGAAGCCTCCTTCCGGCTTTGGGACACCGTGCAAGTCCTCGCCCCGATGGACCCGCGGTTTGTATCCGTGACCTATGGCGCAGGCGGCACCACCCGCACCCTGACCCGCGATGCGGTGGCGACGCTGCACAAATCCTCCGGCCTGAATGTGGCTGCGCATCTGACCTGCGTGAATGCCTCCAAGGCGGAAACGCTGGAGATCGCGGACCAGTTTGCCGAGGCCGGCGTGACTGAAATCGTCGCCCTGCGCGGCGACCCGCCCAAGGGCGAAGGCAAGTTCACCCCGCACCCGGACGGCTTTGCCAACTCGGTGGAGCTGATCAAGGGGCTGGCACTGCGCGGCAATTTCAACATCAAGGTTGGCGCCTACCCGGACCGCCACCCTGAGGCTGCCGATCAGGCCGCCGACGTGGAATGGCTGAAGCGCAAGCTGGATGCCGGCGCAAACGAAGCGCTGACCCAGTTCTTCTTCGAGGCCGAGACCTTCTTCCGCTTCCGCGACGCCTGCGAGAAGGCCGGGATCGACGGCAGCAAGCTGACCCCCGGCATCCTGCCGATCGAGAACTGGAAAGGCGCGCGCAACTTTGCCAAGCGCTGCGGCACCATCATCCCGGACTGGGTCGAGAACGCCTTTGACAAGGCACTGCGCGACGACCGTGAAGAACTGCTGGCCACCGCGCTTTGCACCGAACTGTGCTCCGACCTGATGGAAGGCGGCGTGGACAAGCTGCACTTCTACACGCTGAACCGGCCGGAACTGACCCGTGACGTCTGCTTTGCTCTGGGCATCACCCCCAAAGTGGCGCTGTCGAACGTGGCGTAAGCGTTGCACCCATGGCTGCGCGGTTTCTAATGGGCGGGATATTCCCGCCTAGGACCCGCGCGCCATGTACTACGCCACAAAACCCTCCGACCTGCTGACAATGGAGCAGATCACCCGGATTTCCGGGCTCGAATTCATGCAAGGCATTCTGGACGGCCGCCTGCCCGGCCCGCCAATTGCGGAAACCCTGGGCTACCATCTTCACAGCGTGGAAGACGGCCACGTAGTGTTCCGCGGCACGCCGGAATTCCATGTGTGCAACCCGATGGGCACCGTGCATGGCGGCTGGTACGGCACCCTTCTGGACAGCGCCATGGCTTGCGCGGTGATGACCAAGGTGCCGCAGGGCTCGGTCTACACAACGCTGGAATACAAGATCAACATCCTGCGGCCGATCCCGCTGGGCACTCAGATCGACTGCAGCGGCACCATTGACCACGTCGGCCGCTCCACCGGCGTCGCTCATGGCGAGCTGCGCGGGGTTGACGACGGCCGCCTCTATGCCACCGGCTCCACCACCTGTATCGTGATGCAGATCGCCCCCCGGTAACAGCACCGACTCCGGCCTTGCTGCCCGTCTGCATGCCTTTATGCTGCAGCATGCAAACACCTTTCCGAAAAGGGACCGGCCATGCCGCCCAGCAGCTTCGCCCGCGCCGCCACAGCCCGCATCCAAGTTCTGGCACCGGCCAATGAGCTGGACTTTCTGGACACCCAATCCGTTGCCCTGCCCAAGCCGCTGACACCGCTGGAAGCCTGGAATTTGATGCACGCGCGGCCTCTCCCGGGCATGAAACTGGCCTTCTGGCTACGTGATACGATCTCGGCCTGCTTCGGTGTCAAACGCATCGGCGGTTTTTCCGGCCAGCCGCGTACGTCGGTGCAGGCCGGAGACAAGCTGGATTTCTTCCTGGTGGAAGCCGTGTCGGACTCTGTGCTGACCCTTACAGTACGGGACAGGCATCTGGACGTGATGACCTGCGTCACCTGCAACAGCGGTGTTCTCTCCGTCACCTCCTCGGTCAAAACCCATAATTGGTTTGGCCGCCTTTACATGATCCCTGTCCGCCCGGCCCATAAACTGATTGTGGCCGCGACGCTGAAACGTCTGCAGCGTCAGGTATCCAGCTAAGATTACAGCTATGGGTTTCCCGTCTGGCAGGCGCCCCAAGGAAAGAAAATTGAACACCAGGCTATTCCCGTGGGTATTTCTGGCATCGCTTGCCTGCCTGACCGTTCTGGCGGCCTGCAACAACAGGACACACACCGCCCGCGCCGACTTGGGAGCAGGCAAGCGGGTCAGTATGTCAGTCTGGGCAATGTTTGTGATCCACAGCGACTGGCACCGGCAACTCCGCATCTCTGATGGACTGAAAAGCGAAACAGTCCGCCTGGACGGAGACACAGGCTGGTGGCGCGGATCAAACCTCTATCTGCACAGCTCAGGCCTCTATGTGCTCCACGAAGGACAGGCCGGCTGCTTCAGTTTTGACTTGAACCTTGTACGTGCTGAGCAGTCCGGCCCCATTCCGTGCCGGAAAGCGAGCGGAGTAAGTACGCCGGAGCAGCCCCCGTCCATGAACGGATACCCGCAGTCTCAGTTCTATGAAAACCTGTACTACATAGGACATTTCTATGAAACGGCGCGGAATGGCGGGCAACGGGTGTTCTTTACCCCGCACGCCAGGACAGCCGAGCCGGAACTGCCTGAGGTTCTCTGATCCTTACTGCATCAGCGCATGGAAACGGACCATCAGGTCTTGGAAGCCGTAGCCCCCCAGGCCGCAGCGGCACCATTGTCTGAAACAGCGCTGACGCTGCTATGCAGACGCTCGCTGCCGTCCAGCCCAACCCTGCGGCGGCTGCGCAGCAGGAAGATCTTGCCCCACCCCCGCCAAGTGCCGACCGAAGGCGCGCTAGGATCACCCGGGAACCGCATCCGCCAGTCCAGCGGCAGCGGTAATCCGCGGTCCTCGGCTTTTTCCAGCATCCAGACCAGCGAGATGTTGGCCTTGGGCCGGGCCTCTTCAAACCCGCCCAACTGGCCGCCAACGTCCCCATGGGCGCCACGGAACCAGACCTGTTCCATCCGGCCGGTCCAGCCCTCGGGGCAATCCCAGAGGACCGGTTTGAACACATCGCGGGTCTCATCCATCGCCAGCGCGTGAAAGCCGCTTTTGACGGGGTGGCCCAGGTGGTGGTTGTGGAAATTGTGCCGGTTCTCCGCACAGCGCCACAAGAGCGGCAGACGCAGGCCCAGCGCCTTTATTGTTGTCATGGCAATGCGCCTTGGTGAAGGCTCCGGAAGTCTTGGAGCGCCCGTTCAGCCGGTAATGGCGGTAAGCGGTG
>JBFOLS010000225.1:0-2226 GCA_040830225.1 Leisingera sp. | reverse complement strand
CGGGCGGTGTCGCCGAAGTAGCCGAGGTGCATCAGCTGTTCCATGCCTTCCAGGAATTCCGGGAAATGCTCGCCGTAGAACATCATCAGCGGCGAGGACGGCGGGTTCTGGCGCAGGGAGATGCCGGCCAGACCGTCCATGTTCTGCTTGCCCAGGAGCTTGGCGATCACGGGGAAGGCGCTGTGCATTGCCTCGGTCAGAGAGACGGCGACGTTGTTGCGGTAGACGCTGAAGCGGCGGCCTGCGGGCTGATCCAGGTGATCGGTCAGACCCTCCGGCACCGATTGGCCCGCGTCCATCATGGCGCGGGTGAATTCTGCCTGGGTGACGCTCATGCCGGGACGCGCTCCAGCGCGGTTGCGGCGCGGGCGGCCTCGGCCTCCAGCACTGGCCAGTCCGGCACGTCGTTGTCCCATTCGATCAGCACCGGCTTGAGGCCGGATTTGGCCAGCGTGTAGTCCAGCAGCGCCCACACCGGGTCCACGACCTCGCGGCCGTGGCTGTCGATCAGAAGCGGGCGGCCGTGGTCGTCTTCGTCCTCGTCATGGCCGCCGAGGTGGATTTCGCCCACTTTCTCCAGCGGGAAGGCGTCGATATAGCCCTGCGGCGAGAAGTCGAGGTTGGTGGCGGAGACAAAGACGTTGTTCACATCCAGCAGCAGCCCGCAGCCGGTGCGGCGGGAGATTTCGGCCAGGAATTCCGGCTCGGACCAAGTGCTCTCGGCAAAGGCAAGGTAGCTGGAGGGGTTTTCCAGCAGCATCTGCCGACCGATTGTTTCCTGCAGCTGGTCGATATGGGAGCAGATTCGCTGCAGGCTGGCGTTGGTATAGGGCAGCGGCAGCAGGTCGTTGTAGAAATGGCTGTCGTGGGTGGACCAGGCCAGATGCTCCGAGAATCTGGCGGGGTTCAGCCAGGAGACCAAGTGCTTGAGCCGGGCAAGGTGGTCAGCGTCCAGGGGGCCTTCACCGCCGATGGAAAGGCCGACGCCATGAACCGACATGGCAAATTTCTCAGCCAGGTGGCGCAGCTGCGCAATTGGGCGGCCGCCGTCCCCCATGTAGTTTTCTGCGTGTATTTCCAGCCATTTGACGCTGCCCGAATCTTCGGTGATCTGGGCGAAGTGCTGCGGCTTGTAGCCAACGCCGGGTGCGGCAGGCAGTTTGTCATGGGCAGCGGCGTCAAGCATGGCGGGTCCTGTGCTCAGGGTGCAAAGGGGGCGGGAATTCGCACTCCCGCCCCGGAATTTTATCGGCAATTATGCCGGCAGGTCACGCTCCAGCGGCTCCAGCGAGCCTTTGCGTGCAGAGCCGTCCGCGGTTGCCGGCAGTTCGAGACCTTCGCAGGTGCCTGCGTCAACCAGAGTCCAGGCATTGCCCTGGTAGTCGACGGTCGAGGTGCCTGCGCAAGTGGTGCCGGGGCCCGCGGCGCAGTCGTTCTGGCCTGCCAGCGACACGCCATAGCACTTTTCCTTGGTGCCTGCGGCGGCGGGGATGGTGGAAGCTGCAGTCAGAGCTGCGGCAACGGCACCAGCAACGGCCAGGGATTTTGCGGTGTTCGACATCTCGTAAATTCCTTTCGGTTTTAGCATGCGGTGTCGTGATGACATGCAAACACTAACCCGAGGTTTTCCGGAACTTAAGTCACGAGGCCGTGTCTCACGTCTGCGTCAGAGCCTGTGACTCCGCGGGGCTTCTGAAACGGGAGCAAGGGTATGTTTTTAAGGGGTTTTGTATGTGCTTGAAACAAAACGGCCCCCAATCGGGGGCCGTTTGACGTGATTTGCGTGCGAAATGTTACAGAAGGTCCGGCGGGGTGGCCTCGGTTGCCAGCGCCATTGTAACATTTTCCAGGCTCTCGACCTTGGTCTGCTTTTCGCCGAGGCGGCGCACTGAGACGGTGCGTTCCTCCACCTCGCGGTGGCCGACGGCGAGGATGACCGGCACCTTGCCCACCGAATGTTCGCGGACCTTGTAGTTGATCTTCTCGTTGCGGATGTCGGCCTCGGCGCGGACGCCGGCCTTTTGCAGCTCGGCGACGACTTCCTGCACGTAGTCATCCGCGTCAGAGGTGATCGAGGCTACCACAACCTGGCGCGGCGCCAGCCAGAACGGCAGCTTGCCGGCGTGTTCCTCGATCAGGATGCCGATGAAGCGCTCAAACGAACCCAGCGTTGCGCGATGCAGCATCACCGGGCGGTGCTTGGCGCCGTCGGCGCCGATATAGGTG
>JBFOLS010000224.1:0-22270 GCA_040830225.1 Leisingera sp. | reverse complement strand
CGCCTTGATCCGGCGTGAGACGATCAGCAAGCGGCTGGTCAGAGAGGCCTCGATCTCGCCCAGTTCGATCTCGCTGCGGGCATCTTCGATCCGGTTGATCAGCAGGCCGATCTCGGCGGTCTGCGAGCGCAGCTCGAACATAAGCCCCAGCTGAAACAGGTCGACCTCAATCAGCTTGTCCAAGGTGTCGGTACGGGCCTGCTCTTCAATAGGAGATGCACCGGGGCCATAGAGGCTGGAGATCACCGCGGTGGTGCCCATCTCGGCGTTGGCCACTAAGGTATCAGCCATGCTCAAGAGGTTGTTTGCCGCCGCAAGGTTGCGGCCGGTCAGCTCCTTGAAATCATGGCGCAGAGCAATGCGGTTTTCGACCAGCTCATTCAGCAGCGACAGCACCCGTGAGGCCTCGGTCACCGTTTCCCGCAACCGTGCCGAGCCGCCGCCTGCTTGTTCCAATGCTTCCAGCCGCCGGGTTAGTGCTGCAACCTGATCCGCAAGGAATTGTGCGCGGTTGCGCCGGTCGGATTGGGTGGTCACAGCCGCCAGCTCTGGAGCGATGGCAATGATGCGGGTGCTTTCCTCGGCCATGCCGCGCACCTCGGCAATGGCAGGAATGGTCTGGCTGATCACTTCGGCCTGACGGCGTGCGAGCACCCGCAGCTCAACCAAGCCGAGGATGCCCGCAAGGGTGGGCAGTCCCGCAATGACGATGAATGCGAGGCTCAATTTTCCGCCGAGACCGAGCTTTCCTAACATCCCTGAACTTTCGCGCGCATTGGCCCGCTGTGCAATTTTGAATTTCCCTTTTGTGTTCTGCTGCCTATCCTCCGGACCGGGAAGGGGAGTTCATGCGTGCAATCTGGCTGATGGTATTTACGGTTCTAGGCACCGCGGCAACCGCGGAAAGCTGGCGCCTGCAGATGCCCCGTACACCGTTCGACTATGAAAGCGGATACGAGACCGCTGCCTACCGGCCGCTGGAAAGGGCGGCCCAGAACTGGAGGCTGTGCATAGCCTATCCGCATTTGAAGGACGCCTATTGGCTGAGCGTCAACTACGGGATGGTGGCTGAAGCGTCGCGGCTAGGGGTGTCTTTCAAATTGGTTGAGGCAGGCGGATATCCCAACCTGCAGCGGCAGATCCGCCAGGCGGAGGACTGTGTGGATGCAGGCGCGGATGCATTGATTCTCGGTACCGTTTCATTTGCCGGCCTGACCAGCACAGTCGAGCAGATCGCGGCCTTGGTGCCGGTGATCGCGGCGGTCAATGACATTGCTGATGCTGGGATAACAGCCAAAGTCGGAGTATCCTGGACCGAAATGGGTGCCATGGCCGGGCGGACACTTGCCGCGCGCCATCCTAAGGGAACGCCGCCAGTGAAGGTCGCCTGGTTCCCGGGGCCGGAAAAGGCGGGTTGGGTGAAATTTGTGGAACAGGGCTTCCGCGCGGCGCTGGCAGACAGTTCCGCAGTTATCGCGGTGACGAAATATGGTGATACCGGCCGGGAAATCCAGGTGCGGCTGGTCGAGGATGCGCTGGACGAAGTGCAGGACCTGGACTACATCGCCGGATCCGCGCCGGCTGCTGAGGCGGCAGTGTCGGTACTGCGGGCCCGCGGCCTGCAGGGTGAGGTCCAGATTGTCTCGGACTATATGACACATGCGGTCTACCGCGGAGTTCTGCGTGACCGGATCATTGCTGCGCCAACGGATTTCCCGGTTTTGCAGGGACGGCTGGCCATAGAAATGGCGGTGCGCGCTATTGAAGGAAAGCTGCATGTAAAACACGCCGGGCCGGAAATCCGGGTCTTTGATCAGGATTCGCGGGGGTCGGAAGTGCTGGAACAATCCCTGGCGCCGGCCAGTTTTGTGCCAGTCTTTGACTTCCAGCCGCGGCGATGACTGAACCAGAAGTGGTGCGGGCCGATCAGGCCCCGCAAGTTCAGGGCGGCGTTATTGACCCGTAGCGCGCGATAAACCATCCTTGATCAAGGCGTGCCGGTTGTGGATTTGCAGCGGGCAGCGCGTTCGCGGCGGTCATGACAGTGAGGCCTGCCCCATGCCCAAGGCGCAGCAGAAAGGATATGTGCTGGACACCCACCGGCTGTGCGATCCAGCGCAGACGCTGGCTGCGGTCAGCCCGCATCTCGCTGGAATGGGAATCACCCGGATCGCCAATCTGACTGGCCTGGACCGTGTTGGTCTGCCCACTGTGATGGTGACCCGCCCCAATTCCCGCTCTGTCGCGGTGGCGCTTGGCAAGGGGCTGACGCTGGAGGCGGCGCGGGCCTCGGGGGTGATGGAAGCCATTGAGACCTGGCATGCGGAACGGATCACTTTGCCTCTGCGCGCCGCCAGTTGCGACGACTTGAGGCAAGAGGCGCAGGTGGCCGATGTGGAGCGCCTGCCGCGCGTGACCGGCGGCGGTTTTAACCCTGGCCAACAGATGCTGTGGGTGGAGGGCAAGGATCTGGCGACCGGGCAGTTCTTGTGGCTGCCTCATGAAATGGTGGACACCGATTACACCGGGCCGCCACTGGGCGGCCAGGGGGCGTTCCCGCGTACGACCAACGGTCTGGCCTCTGGCAACAGCCTGGCTGAGGCAGCCGTCCATGCAGTTTGCGAGCTGATTGAAAGGGACGCAATCACCCTGTGGCATCATGCGCCGCCTGGGCCGCGCATCGGCCCGGCAACCATTGATGACCCGCGCTGCAGGGAGGCTTTGGAAAAGTTTGCCAGGGCAGGCTTGAGGGCTGGCATCTGGAGCATTGCCTCGGATACCGGTGTTCCCGCGTTCCATTGCATGGTCTGCGAGGCGGGCAGCCGCCCGGGCCATATCGGCATCGGCAGCGGCTGTCATCCGGACCGGGCAATCGCACTGCTGCGGGCACTGACAGAAGCGGCGCAGACACGGCTGACTTACATTTCCGGTGCCCGAGATGATCTGAACCCGGAGGAATTCACACCCGAAGCAACCGCTGAGCGCGGGCAGTATGTCCGGGTGCTGCTGGAGCAGACTGCAGAAACCGAACGGTTCCAGGATTGCCCGGCCTTCGCATCGCCCTCTTTCGAAGGCGATCTAGCCTGGCTTCTTGAACGGCTGAAGGCCGCGGGAATGGAACAGGTGCTGACTGTCGATTTGTCCCGCCCCGGCCTTGGCGTCTTTGTGGTGCGGGCGGTGATCCCGGGACTTGAAGCGCCGCACGACGATCCGGATTTTGTGCCGGGCCCGCGGGCGCTGGCAGCAAGCAGGATAAAGTCATGACAGCCGTTGTGTTCACAGGGCCGACACTGCCGGCCGAAGACGTGCTGCAGATCCTGGACGCAACCGTCCTGCCTCCGGCTGCTCAGGGGGACATCTACCGTGCTGCGCGGCAGGGAGCAGCGGCCATAGGATTGATCGATGGCTATTTCGAAGGCGTGCCTTCGGTCTGGCACAAAGAAATCCTCTGGGCGATGGAGCAGGGGATCGCGGTTTTCGGCAGTGCCAGCATGGGGGCGCTGCGGGCCGCGGAACTTGCTGCCTTCGGCATGAGCGGGGTTGGCAGTATCTACGAGGACTACGCATCAGGCGAAATCAGCGACGATGACGAGGTTGCGGTGCTGCACAGCCCGGCAGAACTGGGTTTTGCTCCGCTGAGCGAACCGATGGTGTCGGTACGCGCCACAGTGACACGCGCGACGAGCGAAGCGGTGCTGCAAGCGGAACACGCTGGTGAGCTGCTGGATGCTGCCAAGGCCCTGTTTTTTCACGATAGGAACTGGGAACGGATCCTGGGGCCGTTTGCAAAGACCCCCTGGCACGGACGGTTTTCGGTCTGGCTGGAAACAGGCCGGGTGGATGCCAAGCGGGAAGACGCGCTGGAGATGCTGCGGCAGATGGCAGTGTACCTCAGAGAAAGGCAGGAGACCGCTGGACCGCCGCCGCAAAAGACCGAAACCACTCTTGCCTGGCAGACCCTGGTAAGCCGTATCGATGCGGAGAAGCCTCTCTTGGAAGATGAAGAGCAAAGGGTGCTCGATGAATTGCGGTTGACCCCTGAACGTTTCGGTGAAGTCCGCCGCCGCGCTGCCTTGCGCTGTTTCAGCTTGGCGCAGGCCGAAGGCAAGGGCCGGATGCCGAAGCGTGCAGAATTGGCGCAGCAGATGGCGGCGCATCGTGAAGAGCTTGGCCTGTTCACTGGTGCAGCCTTGCGGCAATGGCTCAAGGACAATGGTCTGACCGCAGAGACATATGAACAGTTGCTCCGCGGGACTGCTGTGTCTTCTGTAGAAACCGGTGCTCTGGAAAGCCGGCTGGAACCGCATCTGCTGGCGGAGCTGCGGCAGGCTGGAGCCTATGCCGCCCTGAAGTCGCGAGCGGCGTCGAAGCTGCAGCATCTATCAGGGCATCGGCAGCTTGCGGGAAGGCTTGCCGAGCCTGAACAGCTGAGGCTCTTGGCCTGGTATTTTGAGACACAGCTGCAGCGCGGTATTCCGGATGACCTCGCTAAATATGCCAAATCGGTCGGATTGGGCAGCCGTGAAGAATTCTATGAGCTGATCCGGCAGGAATTCATGTATCATCAGGGGTGCAAAACACAGCCGGCGCCTGAAAGCCCGGACTAGGCAGGACACGGGACAGAAGCCTCCGCGCTATGGGAGGCACGCATGGACGATTCATTCGAACTGGAGCCGGAAGCGCCGGGTACGCGGTTTTTGCTGTTTCCGCAGTCGCCGTTCCGGACTGAAGATCCAGTGCCGGAACTGGTCGAAATCTCCGCGCCGCCGGGGGCCATAGGGGCAGGGCCGTCGGGGCCGCGGATGTATGTGGTCAACCCGCGCGGCAAGACTATTCCCTTTGGTGCTATTGTCCCTGGACCGGATGGACCGGGCATGTATTTGCCGCCCTGGCACGGGCCGGTCCACACGCCGCCTGTGCCGGATGAAGACGGGCATTTCATGCATATTCTGCCTGGCGATCCGTCTTTTGAGGCCGCGCACTTGTTTGCGGCGGCGCATTTTACGCTTGATGTTTGGGAGGAATATTTCGGCCACCGGATTCCCTGGCATTTTGCCCGTGACTACGACCGGTTGGAGCTTTCATTGCTGCCCAGCCTTGATAATGCGCATATCGGCTGGGGGTTTCTGGAAACCGGCGGCACCAGCGAGCATGGCGGTGAATACCGTGCCTACAGCCTGAACTTCGATGTGGTTGCGCATGAGATCGGCCATGCCATCATTTACAGCATAGCAGGAATGCCGCGGGGCGAAGATGTGCCTGGCGAGTACTACGGCTTTCATGAATCGGCGGCCGATATGGTGGCACTGATCGCCGCGCTTCATTTTGGTTCGGTGGTCGAGGAGCTTCTGGAAAGCACCCGGGGCAACCTCTACACCTTCAACCAGTTGAACCGGTTTGCGGAATTGGCGGGCAATGCACAGATCCGGATGGCAGCCAACACCAGGACGCTGCAGGAGTTTGCCCGCGGCTGGAGCAGCGAGCATGACTTGTCGGAGCCGCTCACGGGGGCGATGTTTGATATTCTTGTCGACATCTTCCACGAACGGCTGCTGGTGCACGGGCTGATAACGCCGGAGATGGAAGACCTTTCCGATCGTCTGGAGGAAACACCTTTCTACGGCGAGGTGATGCAGGCATTGTTTGACGCACGCTATGCCCTTGACCCTGAAGGGTTCCGCCTTGCGCTGCTCGAAGCCCGTGATTTCCTGGGCGGTTATCTGGCAGCGGCCTGGAGCATGCTGGAAGCTGAAAACCTGACCTATGCGGCGGTCGAGAAAGCGCTGCTGGCAGTTGATCAGGAGACAACCGGCGGCGCCTTTCAAACGATTATTGAAGGCAACTTCCGGATGCGCGGTATAGGGCTCGTGCATGCCGGACCGCGCGTGGGTGGGGCGGATGCGGCCAGCCACGCGCATTCGGTGCGCACCCGGGTACCTGATGGGTGACATCCCGCCCCGCCTGTAATTTCCATTCATTCTGTGGTATATTCTGCCGTAGGGGGACTTTTCCGTAAGTGGTACTTGCTCGGGTTCAATCCGGCTTTGTGAAAAGTTCTCTGGTGTTGGTTCCATAGTTGCAGGAGTGAGTAAGGTGGCAGAGACGTTACTCAGTTTTTCTGAAGTGTTACTGTTCGGACGGTTGGTCGAAGACCTGAAAATCAAGGATGTGAACCGCAAGGGAAGGCCCGGGTCAAACGGGCTGCTGAGTAAACAGCTTGCGGATGAAAAAGACCCGAGATTTGCCCGGATATACGGGTTTTCCTATGAGGGAACCTTTTTCCAGCTGCCTGAACCGATTATTTTGTTGGTGCACGGCAAGGGTAAGGACGCCTTTGCTGACAGCGGTGAATTTTCCAGATCGCCGCTGGACCCGTCCCGGTCCGGCGTAGCCTCTGCCGAGTTTCAGATCGCGGATGGCATCAAGACCTGGGAATATGACAAGGCCGATTACACGATCCGCATGGATTTGATGACCGGCATGTTCGAGCAGGTTTTGCTGGATGTTTATTTCGGGTCGGGCGGAGCCGGCGTCAGCGGCGCCAAGGTCAGCGGCGCCAAAGTGAGTGGGGCAAAGGTTAGCGGGGCCAAAGTCAGCGGCGCCAAAGTGAGCGGCGCCAAGGCCCGCGGCAACGGGGATTGAAGCGGCCGCCGTCAGCCTGTTTGTTGAAAGGTCGAATGCAGCCGGTCGGAATTGTATTCTGCTGTTCCGAATTGCGCGGCAACGGGCCCCAATTGCCGGGCTAAGTTGCCAGGCCTGTCCTTTCCGGGTCAGAACCCGGCTTTTTTCAGGCCTTCGACAAAATGCTGGGTGTCCTGTTCCAGCCGGTCGGGTTGCACCTGTGCCCAGCGGTCCAGCGAGAAATTCGGGTGCGCTTCGTGGTGCTTGGCAGCCATGTCCCGCGCCAAATCCATCCGGCCCAGCTGTGCATAGCTGGCAGCCAGCATGCGCTGGCCCTCGGTTGGGTTGTTCATCTTGCTGAGCGTTTCGATTACAGCATCATACTGCTTGAGATTGTAGTAGGCTCCGCCCAGGTGCCAGAGATACTGATCCGGGAAATAGGGGTTGAGCCGCATCGCCTGCTGCAGGCTCCCGATTGCTGCTTCATTGTCGCCGGAATGGGCCAGAGCGTCGGCGTAATCCGAAAGCAGATCGGCATCGTTCGGATTAAGCGCGAGAGCACGCCGGTATGCTCCGATCGCAGCATCGTGCTCTTTGCGGTAGAGATGCACGAAACCAAGCTCACCGAAACCGCGGGCATCTGTCGGATCCAGCTCTACAGCTCTTTGCGCATAGGACAGCGCCGTATCCAGCGCGTTTTCGGAGTCATCGGTCCAGGAATAGCGCCAGTCGATGTTCATGGTACGGGAAATGGCAGCCGAAGCCCGGGCGTAATCCTGGTCGCGTGCCAAGGCCCGTTCATACAGCGTCTGTGCCTCGCGGTTGTCATGCCGGGTATAGCGGAAAATATACTGCTGGCCGCGCAGAACATAGCCATAGGCTGCTAGGTCCGACGGCGCGGTCTGCGCCGAGCGCCTACGCTCCTGGGCCTCGATCAGCACTGCGGTGGCGGCGACGATGGCTTCGGTCACTTCGTCTTGGATGGCAAAAATGTCGTCGATGTCGCGGTCGTATCGCTCCCCCCAGATGGTCCGGCCGGATCCTGCGTCGATCAATTCGATGGCGATCCGCACCCGTGCCGCGGCCCGCCGCACGCTGCCGCGGGCGACATACCGCACCCCCAGCTCCCGTGCGGCTTCCTGCGGCGGCATTGCGCCTGCTTTGAACAGAAATGAGGAGTTGCGGGCAATCACAAAGAGATTTTTGAACTTGGAAAGGTTCAGGATGATGTCCTCGGTCAGCCCATCGGCGAACCAGCTGTCGGAGGGATCTTCGCTGAGGCTGGAGAAAGGCAGTACCGCAACCGAGGGGATGTCCGGGGGCGGTCCGCTTGCGGGCTGGGCGTCCGGCCGCCGGGTGGCGGTCATAGTCGCGCCAGCGGCCTCGCTGCGGACGCAATAAGTCGGCACTGGTTCCGCGATATTCTTGAGACGCTGCGGGCCAAGGAACTCAAAGCCAAAGCGAAGCCGGTTGCGGATCTGCTCGTAGACCGCTGAGCTGACAAAGACCCGTCCGGGCTCTGCCACCTCCTGCAACCGGGCGGCGATGTTGACGTTGTCGCCGTGAATGCCCCTGTCATCGATCAGAATTTCGCCCATGTGCACCCCGGCACGGAACCGGAGTTGCTGATCCTCCGGCCGTGCGCGGTTAGCTTGGTCTGCGATCCGGTGAAGTTCTACGCCAAACTTAACGGCATTTGTCGCTGTTTCGAACAGTGCCAGAACGCCGTCGCCGCGCACTGCGACCACTTGTCCGTCATGTGCCTGGCAGGCTGCTTCAAGCTGTTCCAGAAGGGACTTCAGGGCGCTGTAAGTGTCGGCTTCATCTTTACCCATCAACCGTGCATAGCCGACGACGTCGGCAAACAATACCGCGCCGAGCTGATGCCGGAGGGGTGTTTCGGTGCTGTCGCCGCTCACAAGCTGTCCTCCTCTCGCGCATGCGGGCTGGCCTCGCCGGAGCCGGGAAGTCAGCCTAGGCGCCGCTGCGTTTCATTCTGCCGCCGGGTCTTCCGGGCCGGGCGGCCAGACCCAGCCGGAACTATCCGCGCCGGGGAAGCCGGCGCGCGGGGGTGCGTCAAGTTTCTGCGCCAGGCCTTTGCGGCAGGCCTCCCATTCCGCCCGGAGCACGCCGACAGCGACCATGTCGAAATAGCGGCCCTCCGCATACCACGCCTCGCGCATCCTGCCCTCAATTGTAAAACCGGCCTGGGCAGTTAGTTTCCTGCTGCGGGTATTGTCGGCGCGGTAGTAGGATGTAACGCGATTTAGCCCGATCTGGCGGAAGGCAAAGTCCAGAAGCAGCGCCATCGACCGGATGCCAAGGCCCTGCCTGCGCGAGGATTCTTCGATGAAAATTGCGATGACGGCATCACGGTTCACTGGGGATATGCTTTCCAATCCGGCAATTCCGCAAAGCCGGTCTGTTTCCGCTGTAATGGCAAACCAGCTGTTGCCTGTATCGCGGCTGTCACCGGTCATGTCGCTCCAGGCCTGTTCCAGGCCGCGAGGGCTGAGCGGCAGGCGTGCAGCGCGCTCGAAGCAAGCCAAGTCGGCAACATTGCGGAACCAGCCCGCCACTTCGGTCAAGTCAGCAGCTTCCAGTGGTCTAAGTTCAAGGTACTGCAGTGGCTGCCCGGGCATGTTATGTCCCTTTCAACTTTGCAACGCCTGGCTTGCCTGACACAGTTCAGCCAGACAGACTGAAGTTGTTCATTTATAGCACATTTCACGCCGGTCCGGTGCGATAGAAATGACAGGTGCGGCCAGACGAAGCCAGTGAATGAAATGCAGCGGAAACAGGCTTTCGTGGGCGTTTCTGCGAAAGGCTAGCAAGAAATAAGGAGAGAGCCGTCTTTTAGGGTTGCGACTCTGCGATGCTATGATTAAACCCCGCCGCAGTGGACCGATAGCTCAGCTGGATAGAGTACTTGACTACGAATCAAGGGGTCGGGGGTTCGAATCCTCCTCGGTCCGCCACTTCTCAAATTTTCGGGCAACGCAAAAGGCTGCGCTATTTTGAGTGCTAGGCAGCGTGCAAGATCGAGCATGCGCCGTGAAAGAAGTTGGCAACAACGCAATCAACGTTCTTCTGGAGCATTGAAATTAATCTGAAATTGAGCTGTTCCGGTAAAGGAATTGCTGTCTCCCCGGAGTGCGCAAGAAAGCAGAGAACCGCCAGTGTGCGCGAAGGAAGGCCGCTCGCCTTTCTTGACATGACCCTTTGGGATCAGGGCTATGAACCTCTCTGCAGCCTCGGCCGAGTAGATCGGGTCAAGCAGTATGGACATCAATCCAGTAAACATGCGGATTGCTCCCAGGCCTCTTTCCGCCGGGATGCTGGGGCCCTCGCCGCCGTTGCCAGTGCCGGCAACTACGCTCTATCTCCGGTAACATTTGGATTTCTTCCCGAACCCGCTGGGGGAGCAGATGTAAGTGCTTTTTGACAAAGGGGCATCTATGGAGATGAGTTCGCCCTCTTGGGCATGCGCGGCTGACAGGCTGGCAGAAAGGCTCAAGAAAGCTCCGCAGACTGCTTTGATGCAAACGGAAAAAACCGGCGCTCGCCGGGATGCCGCAGGTTCTGCGTACATGAACTGCTCCTCGTCCTCACTGGCTCCGGGCAGCTCGTTTCTGCCGGAACGGCATGCGGCAACCCAACAGCCTGATACACGCCGCACTGGCTGTGCGGCACGTTTTTACTAGGCGTTTTTTTGACTTTTTTCAACTTGCCTGTGCGGGAATCTGCCTAAAATACCCTGTTTTTGGTGCAGGGCTCGCAATAGTATTTTAAAAATCAAACAGTTCCGGGAGGGCGCTGGTCAGGGCATTGCGCCAAATGTGAAAAGGGTACAGACGGCCCGGCGCTTGGCGGATCAGTTGCTCGCGGGTTCGCTGCGGATACGTTGTTCCACCCGCCAGTCCGGCAGCCCGAACCCATCCGGCCAAGGATAGACTTCCTGCTGATTGAAATAGACAATCCCGGTCAGCGCCGGATAGGCGTCCTTGTCCTGGCGGACATTCTCTTCCCAGCGCGCGACATAGGTCTCGTCGCCGGAAAAGCCGAGTTCGGCCACCATGACCGGCTTATCGAACCCTATGACCCGTTCATAACGCGGGGCAAAAATGTCGTCGAACCCCAGCTCGCGGCCCTTGTAAATCCGCTCCCAGGGCTGCAGTCCGAAAACGGAGAGGCCGATGATGTCAACGTATTCGTCACCGGGATAGTAATCCTTCAGATTCTCGAACCCCAGCGGCGACCACATGACCCGGATATCCGGCGCCTTGCTGCGGCAGATATCAATCATCCGCTTGTAGGCATAAACATAAGTCTCAGGTTGCCATTGCGCCCAGATGAACTGGCCGCTGGTATCATCCATCTCCTGTGCCCAGCGAACGGTGACATCGCTTTCAAACCGGCTCAGCACAGAGCAGATGGCGGCCATGTTATCATCGTATTCGCCGTCCTGGATGCCCCGGATCAGCCGCTTTGGCGTATTGCGGGCGTCACGGGTCCAAGTCCAGGGCTCGATTGTGACCAGAACCTCGCGGTTGCGTTCCATGGCATAGCGGTCCGCTTCGATCAGGGACTCGAGGAACAAATCCTCCCATGGCAGGAACAGGTGCTCGATCTGCACGTTCTGCTCGCCGGTAAAGTCGCCGTCGGGATCATAAACGCCAAAGGGCAGGGCACCAGGCGGCGGCGGAAAGGACTGCAATGCGGTTCCGGCAAAAACTGCTGCTGTAAAGGCGGCCAGGAAACGTGGTTTTGGATAGGACATTGTCTACTCCATCTTCTGCTGGAACAGGGATGTCTCCGGCCATTCCAGAGTCCATTTGTACCGTACGGTGCCGGGCGGGCCGAGCCCCGCACCGGACACGATATACTGAGGTTTGTAGGGCGACAGCGCGCCGCTTCCGTAGGACAGCGCATAAAGACTGTGCGGGCCGTGGCTGCCCAGAGCTGCGGCCATCACGAAGACCAATGCCGCGGCGGCAGAAGCCTGGAATGTCGAAGCGAGAGGCCACCGCAGGGGTGAAAGGTGGTTTTCACGCAAGTGCTGAACGGCGATCACAGCAAACAGCACCGTATAAACCGCTGCATTGATCAGGCTCAGCAGGACAAAGCCGGCGGCCTGGGTCAGATCCTGGACGAACAGGGGGGGCAGGGCGGCACCTAGCGCCAGAACGAGATATGGAAGCAGCACCCGCAAAGGCACCGGCGGTGCTGCGCCGCCGCCCTTGGGTGTCACCCGGAAATCGACAAACCCGCCGCGCAGCTTGTCTGCAACCGCGGTTGCGCAGCCCAGCAGCACCCAGGGCCATTGGGCACAGGGAAACAGCGCCCGCTCCCAGCTGAGCACCTTGGCGTCATAGGGCCTGAGCGTGTCCCGCGCCCGCATCAGGTAAACGAACAGGATGACCACGGCGGTCGATGGCAGCGCATGCAGCACAAACCCCAGGAAGGTCACCCCGGCAAAGCGGATGTCAAACAGAAGCGCCGCAATCGGAAACAGATACATCAGCGCCATGAACAGGGCAAAGACGGGATACCACAGCTGGCACAGCAGGAACTGGAAGCGCAGCTGCGGAGACAGCCCCTTCAGGTAGCGCGGCGTGTAGCTCAATAGCAGGGTTGTCAGGCTGCGCGACCACTGGAACTCCTGGGTAGCTAGATCGGCCATGCAGGCAGGTCCGGCGCCGTGCGCGATGGCATCTGCCGCGTGCACCCCGCGCCAGCCGGCAGAGTTCATGATCATGGTGGTGGAATGGTCTTCGGCCAGCTCCGGTCCCAGCCCGCCGGCCTGCCTCAGTGCACGGGTGCGGACGGCATAATGCGAGCCGATGCACATCGGCGCCCAGCCCGCGCTGTAGCCAAGCTGGATGCCTCCATGGAAAGGCGCCTCGGCGTAAAGCCGCATCCGGGCGGCCCAGCTTTGGTCCGCATTGCTGCAACAGATGGAAGGCGCGCTGACGTAGCCCGCTTCCGGGTCGCTGAAACCCTGCAGAATGGCCTCAAGATAACCAGGCTGAGGCACATGATCAGCGTCCAATTGCGCTACGACATCATAAGCCTTGTATCCGTAGCGGTCATAAAAGTAGGCTAGGTTCCCCTCCTTGCAGCGGGTGCGCCGCGGCCATTCCTTGCGGTGATATTCTGTGACGCCCTTGCGGGTGGAAATCCGGATGCCATGCGCCGCGCACCAGGTGCGGGTTTCCTGATCAGGGTCTTCATCGGCCAGCCAGGTGTCATGCGGCGGTGATTGCGCCAGCATGGCGGTCAGGGTTTCCTTCAGGACCGCCAGCGGCTCTGCTGGGGTTTTGGTGGTGACCATCGCTACCCGCAGCGGCCCCTGCAGCGCCGGGCGCGGGCGGCGGCGGGTGCCGTTCAGGAAGAACAGCATGAAGTAGGCCAGCAGGAAGTAGATCCAGAAAATTGCCAGAGACACCATGAAATAGCGTCCGGTACCGATATTATGCCCGGGCTGCAGCCACCAGTGCCAGAAATAGCCCGCAGCCAGAAGCCACAGGCCAAAGACAGCCGCCGAAGCCCGGTCAAAACCGGGCGCCGCACGGTGTGTGCCTCGGTTATGCGGCGGCATGCGGCTCATGGCGCGCTTCCTCTGATGGTACTGGAAGTCCGAATGAGGGAGCTGCATCCCGGATGATCTGATGCAGCCCGGAACGGAGAGTCCGGAAGCCCAGCGTCTTGTGTGCGAGTGCCGGGTCCGCGGTCAGCGACGGCGGATCGCCTGCGCGGCGCGGGGCCAGATCATGCGGGACCGGAGCGCCGGTCACCTGGCGGATTGTCTCCAGAACCTCAAAAATCGTATGTCCGGTGCCGCTGCCGAGGTTCAGAGCGGTGCTTGCACCGCCCCTGGCCAGATAGTCCGCAGCCAGCACATGACCCTGCGCCAGATCGCTGACGTGAATGTAGTCCCGTTCGCAGCTGCCGTCCCTGGTGGCGTAATCGGTGCCGAAGACCTGCAGTGCGCCGCGCTGGCCGGACGCGGCCTGCAAGGCCAGCGGCAGCAGGTGGGTTTCCGGATCATGCCGCTCGCAAAGCTCGCCGTCCGGATCCGCTCCAGCCGCATTGAAATAGCGCAGCGCCGCAAATCGCAGCCCATGGGCTGCGGAGCAGTCGCGCAGCATCTCCTCGCACATCAGTTTGCTGCGGCCATAGGGGTTGATTGGCGCCTGCGGGGTATCCTCCCGGATCGGACCTTCGGATGGGCTGCCATAAGTCGCGCAGCTGGAGGAAAACACCAGACGGTCCACGCCTGTCTCCAGGCAAGCATTGATCAGCGAAATCATCCCGCCTGCATTGTTGTCGTAATAGAAGGCGGGCTGTGCCACCGACTCTCCGACATAGGCCGAGGCGGCAAAATGCATCACCGTTCTGATCCCGTGCCCGCGGATGGCCTCGCTGACGGCAGCCTGGTTGCGCACGTCAGCGCTGACCATAGGCCCCCATTTCACGGCCTCCCTGTGTCCGGTGCTGAGATTGTCGAGCGTGACCGGCAGATAGCCGGCCTGGCGCAGCGCCTTGCAAGCGTGACTGCCGATAAAGCCCGCGCCGCCGGTGACGAGTATCGGAAACCGTCCGGCCATCAGCGCGCTGCCATTGTCTTCTGGCCGGCTTCCGCCATCTCGCTCTGGAAATACCGGATGGTCTTGCGCAGCCCGTCTTCAAGCGCCACCTTCGGCTGCCAGCCCAGCTTGGCTCTGGCCATGCTGATATCAGGCTTGCGCTGCTGAGGATCGTCTTTCGGCAAGTCGCGGAACACGACTTCCGAACCGGTCCCGGTCAGTTTGCAGACTTTCCTGGCCAGTTCCAGCACCGTGAACTCGCCCGGGTTGCCGAGATTGACCGGCTCAGGGTTCACATCGTCCAGCTCCATCAGCGCTTCGATTGCATCCAGCAGGTCATCGGCATAGCAGAACGAGCGTGTCTGGGCGCCGCTGCCGTAAACCGTGATATCCTCGCCGCGCAGCGCTTGATTGATGAAATTCGAGACCACCCGCCCGTCGCCCGGGTCCATGTTGGGACCGTATGTGTTGAAGATGCGGGCAATGCAGATCTGCACGCCTTGGCGCTGATGATAATCAAAAAACAGCGTCTCGGCTGCTCGTTTGCCTTCATCGTAGCAAGCCCGCGGCCCAAAAGTGTTGACATTGCCCCGGTAACCTTCCGGCTGCGGGGTGATTTCCGGGTCGCCGTATATTTCTGAGGTCGACGCCTGAAAGACCTTGGCGCCTTTTGCCAGCGCCACTTCCAGCACGTTCATTGCCCCAATCACGCTGGTTTTGAACGTATGGATGGGATCCAATTGGTATTTTGGCGGTGAAGCCGGGCAAGCCAGATTGAAGATCTGATGTATCGGCCCGTTGACCGGAAGCGGCGTCACAACGTCGTGTTTGACAAAGCGGAACCTGCGATGCGCCATCAGCGGTGCGATATTACACAGCCGCCCGGTCTGCAGATTGTCGAGACAAATGACCTGGTGCCCTTGTTGCAGCTTCCGGGCGCAAAGCTGCGATCCCAAGAAACCGGCCCCCCCAGTCACAAGCACAGTTTTAATCATCGATGCGCACGGTTGCGACTGCACGTGAACCGAGCGCATCTTTCTTGCTGGCAGTGTCATGTACCTAACCCCCATCTGGTACAACACCACGTCATCGAATGTCAGGAAACGCTTCCTGCAAAGAGGCCGCCGGAAAAGGGCGGCGGCGATTTTGCGTCGGCTGGTCAAACTGAAATGCTTAAACCAACACCCCGGACAGACTTAAACGCGATGCACTTCTTTTCCGTACACTGCTCACCTCACGGCATAAGACTAGGCAGCGGTGGCGTCCCATCAAGCATTTACAGGGTTTTTACCACTTCCGCGCCGCCAATTACCTCTTTTGAATAGGGAATTTACTGTGAAACACGACGCCGACCGGGATCCCTTTGGCAAAATTGAAGCTTTGAGTTGACTTGCAAGAAAATCGGCCCAGCTGAACTTGAGAATACGGAATCCGCGGACTGTTGCCCCCTTTGACAGGCCGCAAACCGGAGTCGGCAAAAAGCCGGCACCTGCACAGGCGGTGAAGAGCAAACCGGCCCACAAGCGGCCTGCCAGTGAAAGCGAATGGGAGTTTCGCTCCCTAGGAGACAGAAAAGGGGATTGTTATGAATGTGATGAAAGCGGTGGCCGCGGTAGCGGCTGCAACCGTTCTTGCGGGCTGCCAGGAATTGGAGGCTGAACGCCAGCCTGAAACTACTCCGCCAGAGTATTACCCATGCAGAGATCTTCCCGCCGCGCTGGCACAGGCCGATGCGGTTGTGCGCAACCCTGTTACTTTGACTTCAAACGAGCGGAACTACTGGTTTGACCGCAAGGACCGCCTGATAAAACGGGCTTGGGAGTGTAAAGCCTAGCCCGTCTTCGGAGGCCGTAAATTGGGGGGTGTTTCAGACCTTGCACGACGTTCACAAAGGGCTTGGATGCAGAATAATGCGACGGTGAGCCTTGTGATAACGGGTCGTCCCGCAGCGACCGGAGCCATTCAGCTGATCGTGAGGCTCCTGCCGGATAGGGTGCCGTCCGATGGTACCCGCTGGCCCTGTCGCCTTTACCTGGCTGCAGAGCGGGGGGAGTAGCCTGTGCCTTCTAAATTACGGGCGCGGGCAATCCGTTTGCATTCCCGCTGGAACGGTATGGGGACTGCTAGGGTAGAAGCGGTTCAACCGGTAACTCCATTGCAGAAGCTGACCGTTGGCAATAGCAAACGCATGCCGTCCTGGGGCGTATTCCTGCCCGGCTACGCCCAGCGAGGAGATAAAGGAGCGGGTGGCCACACAGGTTGCGTCCAGCTCCCGAGCATGGTGGCGGATCTTGAGTTCTGCAACTGCACTTGCAGCGGCCAGTGCCGCAAACCAGGAAATGGTAAGGGGTACATACAAGGAAACCCAAGGCAGCATAGCCGGGTAGCGTTTCCCGGCACGTCTGATTGCTGTTGTCGCTGCAAAGCATCCGGTCACTCCTGCTGCCGCAGAAGCGTTCAGCAGGTCTGGGTGGGTGGCTAGCAGCTCAAAGCCCCAGTTCAGGACAAAGAGAACGGCCGGCGGCGCAATAAGCAGGCCTAGATCAATTGGAGAGGAGAAGAATAGGCCCGCAGTCGCACTGGCAGCGCTGATCTGGAGCATTTCGATCACCCAGGAAGGGTTGGCATTATTTTTCCAAAGGGACCATGCAGAGCCCAGTATCAGAATCCCCCACCAGACCAGTCCGGTGTGGAAAGCCGTAACCATCCAGGCAGTTTGCCCCAACCTTCAGCTCCGGCTTAGAACCACTGGCCGGGCTCCATCAAACCCAGGTCCAGCAATTGGCGCGAGTGCCATTCGAAGGGGGCGGAGTTGTGCCAGCGGAAGGTCCCGATATCGAAGGATGAGCCCGGATTGCGTTTCAGCGCCTTGGCAGTGCGGAAGGAGCAGACCGCGGCCGTCAGGTTGTGGTGCCAGGGACAGGCGTAGGTGTTATATTCCTGATCATTGAACGTGTGGTCCGCCTGCAGTTCCAGCCCCGGCCTCGCCTTGAACAGCGAGATCCGGTCGATCTTGCGGCTGGTCCAGGGGATATGTTCTTCGAAACGCCAGCGCACGCCGCCAAAGAAATCCAGCTGCCGTTCGCGCGGGCCGCCTGCCTTTTCATCCCAGCGCGACTGGGCGTAGTAGCCGGACTTGTCGAGATAGGCATCCTCCAGCGACACTGCAGTGGGGCTGGCTTCCAGATCGCCTGCGTAAAGGTCGATTACATAACTGAGCATCGCATCGCGCCGCTCTTCGGTGTGGAAGGTCAGCATTTCACCGACACTTCGGGTTTCGCAAAACGGGTAGAACAGATATTCGGCGTTATAGCAGTAGTAAAGCCAGCACCCCGGCTGCGCCGCGGCAATCACCGCGTTGACGGCGCCGGTCACCGCTCCCTCGGGCCCGCAGTCAAACGGAACACGGTGGACTTTGCTGCGAACGTCCTGCGGCAGGTCAAAGGCATCCGGCATCAGGGAAATCACTGCTTTGAAGCCGCTTTGCAGGTGATGGCGCAGAGTGGTGGCGATCTCCACCTCGTCCTCGATAAAGACCAGCGCCACCGGCCCTTTGGCCAGCAACGGCTTGCCCTGTTTCAGGAAATCTTCCAACGAAGAATACATCATGCCCGTCTGCCTCTGCCTTTCTGGCCTTTGGTCTCAAAATCGGGTAATTGCGGCCTCATTGCAAGCAGCGGCATTTGCCTGTATGGCAATCCGCTGTTTACCCACCCTGGCTGGAAGGCTGACCCGCATGAGCGCCCCGAAGAAGCTGTTTATCAAGACCTATGGCTGTCAGATGAATGTCTATGACAGCGAACGCATGGCCGAGGCGCTGGGCGGCGAAGGCTATGTGGAGACAAAATCGGCGGATGACGCCGACATGATCCTGCTGAACACCTGCCACATCCGGGAAAAAGCGGCGGAAAAGGTCTACTCTGAACTGGGCCGTTTCAAAGGGTTGAAGGCCGAGAAACCGGACCTGAAAATCGGTGTCGCCGGCTGTGTTGCCCAGGCCGAAGGCGAAGAAATCATGCGCCGCCAGCCGCTGGTCGATCTGGTGGTCGGTCCGCAAAGCTATCACCGCCTGCCCGAGATGGAAGCCAAGGCGCGCGAAGGGGGAAAGGTGCTCGACACCGATTTCCCCGAGGAAGACAAATTCGAAAAACTGAAGAACCGCTCCAAGGCCAAGCGCGGCCCGACTGCGTTTTTGACGGTGCAGGAAGGCTGTGACAAGTTCTGCGCCTTCTGCGTGGTGCCCTACACCCGCGGCGCCGAAGTCTCGCGCCCGGCGGACCGGATCCTGCGCGAGGCACAGGAACTGGTGGAGCGCGGCGTGCGGGAAATCACTCTGCTTGGCCAGAACGTGAATGCCTACCACGGCGCGGGCGCCAACGGCGATCTGACGCTGGCACAGTTGATCTGGGAGTTGGACAAGATTGACGGGTTGGAGCGCATTCGTTTCACCACCTCTCATCCCAATGACATGCAGGATGACTTGATCGAGGCACACGGCACCTGCGCCAAGCTGATGCCATACCTGCACCTTCCGGTGCAGGCTGGATCTGACAAGATCCTCAAGCGGATGAACCGCTCGCACACCGCCGAAAGCTATATCCGTTTGATCGAGCGCATCCGCGCCGCGCGCCCGGATATCCTGATCTCGGGTGACTTCATCGTCGGCTTCCCGGAAGAGACCGAAGAAGACTTCCAGGCCACCATGGACCTGGTGGAAGAGGTGAAATACGGCACGGCCTATTCCTTCAAATATTCCACCCGCCCAGGTACACCGGCAGCGGAGCGCCCCCAGGTTGATCCGGCTGCAGCAGATGACCGGCTGCAGCGCCTGCAGGCCCTGCTGACCAAGCAGCAGCGCGAGGTTCAGGACAGCATGGTCGGCCGCGAGGTTGGTGTTCTGTTTGAAAAGACCGGCCGACTGCCGGGCCAGATGGTTGGCAAATCCGACTACCTTCACGCGGTGCATGTTGCCGATTGCAGCCGCGACGTCGGCGACCTTGCCAGGGTGCGTATCGTCTCGTCCGGTGCTAACTCGCTGGCCGGGGAATTGATCGGCTGAAGTCTCGGCCGCAAGGCGAATCTGGCAGGCCGCTTTTGTCCCGGGGCGGCCCCCTCCCAATTGCTGCCGCCCGCGGGTGAGTCCTGATTGCATCGGTTTTGTGGACAATTGCCCGCGGGCACTTTGAGTGTTCGGCAATTGCGCCTAATCTGCCCGGAATAAGAAAAAATTTAGCAGGTATACTGCATCAATTTCAGGTAGTTTCGCTCTTATGGCCTGAGTGGTGGCCACGTATGCGGCGGGCGCCGTTGGGGGGAACTGAGGTGAAGGAAATCTGGTTGTGTTGACACTCAAATTTGACAAAGTGATTGCGTTTGCCGCCGCTGCCACGGCCGCGCTCAGCATCGCTGCCGCGCCTGCTAGCGCGCAAACCCAGCAGCGGACCATCAAGGGTGAACGCTATATTCCCACTATCTGGGTCGACCCGGACGGCTGCGAGCACTGGGTGATGGACGACGGGGCCGAGGGCTACATGACCCCGCACATCACTCCCGACGGCAAACCGGTCTGCCGCCGCGGCAACATCTGCGGGGTGATGCCGACCGACCAGTTCTTTGCAACCGACAAACATTACATCAATGCGGCAGGCCGCAAACGGCTGGGCGAATTCTTCCAGCAGGCCAAGTCCAATGGCGCGCGCTCTTTTGTGATCGCAGGCCACACCGACAGCCGCGCTTCGGATGAATACAACATTCGCCTGTCCGAACGCCGCGCCAATGCGGTTGCCCAGGTGGCGCGCTCGGTCGGTGCCCGGATCAATGATGTCCGTGCTTATGGTGAACGCGATCCGCGGGTGCCCAATACCAGCGCTGCCAACATGGCGCAGAACCGCCGCGTTGAAATCTACTGCCTGCGCTGAGGGGGAAGAGACTATGATGATGCGTAAAACACTTGTGCTCCTCGCCGCAGTTGCCGCTGTTTCGGCCTGTTCGGAAACCCTGGACAAGACCACTGATCAGCACATCGGCGATGGCAAGTCGCTGGACCTGTCGAACCTGACCGCTGGCATTTGGGTTGATCCGCAGGGCTGCGAGCACTGGATCATTGATGACGGCCTGGAAGGCTATGCAGATCTGCGCCGCACGCCGGACGGCAAGCCAGTCTGCAACAGCGACCTGCCGCGCAACGTTGCCACAGGTCCGTTCAAAGAAGGTTCGACCTTCGCAGACCCGCTGTAAGCAAAACGGGAAGCAGTTTCAGACAGCCGTCCTTCGGGGCGGCTGTTTTGCTTCAATTGAGTGAAATTCCGCCACTGATGCTTGCGCAAACGGAATGGGCCGGGCAGACTGTCAGTACAACGCCAGACAGAGGAGATCAGCTTGGCCATCGGTGCCCTGAACGACGCGCAAGACCAGACCGCCACCCATGAAGTGCTTCTGGAATTTCCCGACAACCGCTTGCTGATCGACCTGTGCGGCGAATACGACCGCAACCTGGCTGACATCGAACAAAAACTGGGCGTGCAGATCGTCCGCCGCGGCAATCAGCTGTCGGTGATGGGCGAAGATTCGGCACGCGAGCAGGCGGCGGGCGTGCTCGCCGCGCTTTACGACCGGCTGGAAACCGGCCGCAGCGTCGAAAGCGGCGATATTGACCGTGAACTGCGTATGGGGGGCGAACCGGACGACACCGAACCTGATGGCCAGCTGCAGATGTTCCGCGGCGGCCGGGTGGAAATTAAGACCCGCAAAAAGCTGGTGGAGCCGCGCACAGAGGCTCAGAAGGCTTATGTGCACTCGCTGTTCGAAAACGAATTGGCCTTCGGCATCGGCCCGGCGGGCACCGGCAAGACCTATCTGGCGGTCGCCGTTGGCGTTTCGATGTTCATCACCGGTCACGTCGACCGTATCATCCTCAGCCGCCCCGCTGTGGAGGCCGGCGAGAAGCTCGGCTACCTGCCTGGCGACATGAAGGACAAAGTCGATCCTTATATGCAGCCCTTGTACGATGCGCTGAACGACTTCCTGCCGGGCAAGCAACTGGCCAAGCTGATCGAGGAAAAGCGAATTGAAATCGCGCCTCTGGCCTTCATGCGCGGCCGCACGCTGTCCAACGCCTTCGTCGTGCTGGACGAGGCGCAGAACGCTACCACCATGCAGATGAAGATGTTCCTGACCCGTCTGGGCGAGGGCTCGCGCATGGTCATCACCGGCGACCGGTCCCAAGTCGATCTGCCGCGTGGGGTTCAATCGGGCCTGGCTGATGCCGAGCGCCTTCTGAAGTCGATCCCCAAAATAAGCTTCAATTACTTCACCGCACGCGACGTGGTCCGCCACCCCCTTGTGGCGGCGATCATCGAGGCCTATGACGCGGAGGCCAAACCGGCCTGACTCTTTCCTTTTGCCCCGCGTGCCCAGTGTGCGGGGGGGGGCGCATCTGAACACGATCCATGACGCTCGACATCACCATCGAAGACAGCCGTTGGCAGGACGCCCGGCTTGAACCGCTTGCAGAAGAGGCCGTGGCCGCTGTGCTGTCGTATTTTTCGATCGGCCCGGATAATTGCGAGATTTCGCTTCTGGCCTGCAATGATGCCCGTATCGCCGAGCTGAATGCGGAGTTCCGGGAAAAAAACAAAGCGACTAATGTCCTGAGCTGGCCCGCCGAAGAGCTGGCTGCAGAAGAGGACGGAGGCATCCCGCTGCCTCCCGAGGCTGATTTCACCGGAGAAATTGCGCTGGGCGATATTGCGATCTCCTATGAAACCTGTGCCCGCGAAGCAGCCGAGGCAGGCAAGCCGCTGACGGATCACACCCGTCATTTGATCGTTCATGGATTGTTGCATCTTCTTGGTTATGATCACATTCGTGACCACGATGCCGCATTGATGGAAGGTATTGAGGTTCTGCTACTTGGCAAGATGGGTATCGCGAACCCATATATGAGTGAGGACGCCCCCTGAACGGGGCTTTTGGAATGGAAAGATGGGCGACATAGAAGGCAGTTCTAACGCGGCGCAGGGCGCGCTGCAGAACGTAAACGGCACAGGCGCAGAAGCGCT